>DAIRWA010000024.1:0-14311 GCA_036802545.1 Bacillota bacterium
CACAAGGACTCCCCCCTCCGATTGGCGAATACTAGCAACTGGAAGGTGAGTCCGGTTGGCTAGACCATCAAAAAAACCTTACGTACGCTTCGCCGAGGTATACGACCAGATTATGTCGGACGTTCCCTACTCTCGGTGGGCGGACTATATCATGACGCTTTGGGGGGAATATGACTTCCACCCCAAGACCGTCCTCGATCTTGCGTGTGGAACCGGCAATCTGACGGCCATACTCGCTTCATTCGGGTATCAGGTTACCGGCCTTGACGCATCCTCCAATATGTTGGCAGTGGCCAAATCGAAAATGAAGGCGCGGAGGCTTTACGCCGACTTCATCAGGAAGGACATGCGGAGTTTCAGCATAGATCCTCCTGTAGATGCGGCCGTCTGCGTCTTCGATAGTCTCAACTATCTCCTAGAGCCCATAGACCTTCAAATGGCATACAAGTCAGTCAGTGCGTCCATAGAGCAAGGTGGTCTTTTCATCTTCGACGTGAATACTCGGTCTAGATTGGCGTCCATCGCAAACGAGGTGAGCCTCATGCAGGGGGACGACCACTTTGTCATCTGGGCCGACAGTTACGACGCAGGAAAGCAATGGTGGAAAGTACAGCTTACGGGCTTTATTAAGCAAGGCGATGTATGGGCGAGGTTTGACGAGGTCCACAAGGAGCGAGCGTTCCCTATCGAAGACCACAAGGCATGGCTCAAGGACGCGGGCTTCAAGGTGTTGGCAGTGTACGAGTCTTGCACCTTCCATCCTGCTACGGAAGCGTCATCAAGGGTGTATTTCGTGGCCGAGAAGAAAGAGCAAGGGGGTAGTCCACAAGATGAACAACCAACGCTGGAATAAGTTACTGGAGTCAATGAAAGAGGATGGGCTCACCGGCATGGTACTTGTGCCCGGGCCCAATCTGTTCTATATGACGGGGATTAGGATGGGGTTGTCGGAGCGACCGTCTTTATGCGCCATTGAGGCAGGCGGGAGGGCGACTTTCCTTATGCCCGGCTTTGAGATGGTGAAAGGCGAGAAGACCGCGGCCGCCCTCCTAGACAAAGGTGTCGAGATGGAGTTTTGCACCGAGTCTTACTCTGACGAAGAGGGTCCCGGCCCCGTCTTTTCCCGCGTATTCGAAGGCAAGGGAGGCGCATGGGGGCTGGAATACACGGCCGCACGGATGCTTGAGTATTCCTTGATGAAGAGCGCCATGGGGGATTTCGTTTTTGCCGACGCGGGTTCCACCATGAAGCGCCTACGCATGACGAAAGACGAATCGGAGATTCAGAGCATGGAGGCGGCGTGTTCACTCTGCGATCTGGGAGTTGACGTGGCGCGGCGTCTGCTCACGACGGGGAAGCGCGCTTCTGACGTCGTAACCGAGGTCGAGCGCCGACTCAAGGAACGAGGGGCCGAGTCCGTCCACATGGCTCTTGCCACAGGCGTCGATACGGCGGTTCCCCATGCGGGAGTATCCAAGACTCGGGTATCCGAAGGCGAGATCGCCTGGATCGACTTGTGCGTTTCTGTTAACGGGTACTGGGGCGATATCACTAGGACATGGGCGGTCGGAGGTCGCTTTACAAAAGAACTTGAGCGGGTCTACAGGATAGTGCAAGAGGGTCAGGAGAACGCTAGATTAAACGCTAAACCGGGTATGAGTGGAGCCGAAATAGACGCTTTAGCCAGGGATGTGATTGCTTCTTACGGCTACGGAGACCAGTTCATACACCGTACCGGGCACGGGCTGGGGCTGGAGATTCATGAGGAGCCGTACATCGTGGCATCCAACCACGCCCCGCTTGAAGTCGGCATGACGTTTACCATCGAACCGGGCATCTACCTGTCGGGGAGAGGCGGAGTCAGGATTGAAGACGACGTTGTGCTTACAACCGACGGAACACGCAGCCTCACCAACTACCCGAGAAATCTGGCTGACGAAGACGGCAAACTGGTGGTGTAATCCATTTTGAAGCATAGCAAAGAGATGCGTTTTGAGACTCTAGAATTAGGACCGGGAATTGAATACCGATACTTAACCGACGATAGGTGGAAATCTCTTTCTATAGACATGTTCTGCAAGATACCCATAGAAAGGGAGATCGTGACCGGCATAGGGATGGTTCCCAGGTTGGCGAGACGGGGCACCGAGGACCTGCCGACCCTTCGGGATATCGCCATGCGGCTGGAAGAAATGTACGGCGCGGGTATGGGCGCGGACGCGACTAAAATCGGGCCCGTGCAAGTAATCCGTTTCGGGATCAACATGCCTTCCCCCGATTACATAGATCCCCTTCTTCTAGAGGGAAACGGCCCGAGCCTTGGCAAGGCGATGTCCCTCGTATGGGATATGGCTACCAGGCCGTACTTGGTCAACGGCGCATATCCCGAGGATCGGTTCGAGATGGAGCGGGAGGAGCACCGCCGCGACATCCTGGGGATTATCAACAACAGGGCAAGGTATGCTGCAATGCGCTTGGTAGAGGTGATTTCAGGCGACTCCCCGACTGGGCTTCCGTCCTGGGGAGTCTTGGATGACCTGAACAAACTGAACCCGCGCGGAACGTGGGTGACTTGGGCAGGCGCTCTCGTTTCATGTCCCATAAGCATCTACGCGGTGGGTCAGGGAGTCAAGGAACTAGGCGAAATCTTGCAGAAGACCAGCTTGGAATTCCCCTTCCCCAGACTTGTTGACGGATACCGGCCTCGTGTCGACTTGAAAGCTCCTCCCGCGCCCGAAGAGATCGTCCATGAAGAGGACTTCCTGCCCGGGGAGCAGACCGTTCTCTGCATGGCGCTGCATACGGAAATCACGGAAGGCCACCCGGACTTCCCGGCCTTGATCTTCTTCGAAGGGATCCTTGGGGGGTTCCCTCACTCCAAGATGTTTAGAAACGTCAGAGAGCAAGAGCATTTGGCGTACTTCGCCGACACGAGCCTTAACAGCTGGCGAGGCATGGTCCTGGCCGCCGCGGGGGTCGCCGATGAGGACAGGGAGCGGTGCAGGGACCTTGTTATGGAGCAGGTGGAGTCCATGAAGAAAGGTGATATCAGCGACGAGGAAATGGACAATACCCGCACAGGGCTTCTTCGTCGCTATCGCTCCCAAAGCGACTCGCGAGGGGCTTTAATCAGGCGGTTTCTTTCTCAGGAGATCATGGGAGGACCGGCGACCGAAGAAGAACTGGTCTCTCGAATCATGAAGGTTACTAAGGATGACGTAGTCAGGGTCGCCGGGATGACCAGGCTGACGGCCGTCTACGCCTTAAGAGCAAAGGGTGGTAACGGCCATGAGTAACGACATTCTTAAGAACGATTTGCTTAAGGAAGAGATTCACGTAGCGAAGATCAAGGGGCTTACTGCGTTTGTCCTGCCCAAGAAAGGCTTTCGGAGGAAGTACGCCGAGGTCTTCGTTCGCTACGGCTCAAACGACAACGCTTTCATACCGCCCGGCGAAACCGAGCGCGTTGACGTGCCTCCCGGTATAGCGCATTTCTTGGAGCACAAGATGTTCGAGAAGCCTTGGGGCGAGGCGTTTTCGGCGTTCGCGAAGATAGGGGCATCCGCCAATGCTTACACCAGCAACAACTACACTTCATACCTCTTCTGGACCCTAGAGAACTTCAACCGGGCCACAAAACTCCTGATGGAAGTGGCGCTGAACCCGTTTTTCACTGAGGAGTCCGTGGCCAAGGAGCAAGGGATCATAGGCCAGGAGATAGGCATGTACAACGACGATCCCGGTTCCAGGCTGCTTCGCGAGGCTATGGAAGCCCTCTACTCCAAACACCCGGTGAGGTTCGACATAGCCGGGACAAAGGAATCCATCAGCCAGATTACCGACGAGCTTCTTTACAAGTGCCACCGCACTTTCTACAGGCCGTCTAACATGAGCATCTTTGTCTCAGGTGATTTCGCGCCCGAAGAGGCATTTGAGGCCATCTCAGAGGGCATGACCGATTCCCTGCTGGAGCCGTACGTCCGTGAGTCGACAGATAGACCAGGCGACAAATCGGCAAACGAAGCCGGCGGTTCAAGCGGCGGTGTCGACGACGGTTTTGGGAACGACTTACGAGTTTCCGACGACATCCCCCAGCGCATCCGTCCCGTTGAGCCACCCGGAATCGGGAAGGACAGGGATAGGGAGGTGTCTCTACCCGTCCCTACGCCCTTGATACACATTGCGTGGAAGGACGACCCTCCGGGGTCAAACGGCGTTGATATGCTCACCCAGGAACTCGCGGCCTCCGTGCTGCTTGACATGCTGTTTGGGAAGAGCTCCGCCTTTTTCACCCAAGTCTACGAAGAAGGGCTGATCGATACCCTCCATTCATCCTATGAGGCGTGGCCGGATTACGCTTATGTCTCCATGTTTGGCCAGAGCTCGGCCCCTGAAAAATTCTCCGAACGGGTGTGGGAGCACATCGAGGCGGTCAGTTCGAGCCCGCAGAAGCAGGCGGACTTAGAGGAAGATTTCCTAAGGATAAAGAAATCCAGTCTGGGACGGTACGTGACGTTGTTTGATTTCTTTGACACTGTGGGGCAGATTCAGGCGCACCTCCACGACTACGGCCTGGATGTGTTTTCGTACGGCGAGATCCTTAAGAATCTGAGTATGGACTCGGTGTTATGGCGTCTTCGTCGATTATGGAGGGAGCGGTCGGTGAGGGTCATCGTAAGAGACCGGGCCCAAAGGAGAAAGTAGTCATGCCCGTTTTGCTAGATGGAGAGTCCAAGGACATAGTTCAGATCAGGGCCGTCGCGTGTCTGCGCGAGGAAGTACTCATTCCGCCCGAGACCGCTGAAAGGATCAATCGGTCCCGCAGAGTCGTCGAAGACCTCGTCGCCGAAGGTCGCAGGGTTTACGGCATTACTACCGGGTTCGGCAAGTTCGCCGATGTTTCGATATCCCTTCATGAACTGCAAGAACTCCAAGAAAACTTGGTGAGAAGCCACGCGACAGGCGTAGGCGAGCCGTTTTCCCGAGACGAGGTGCGGGCCGCTATGTTACTCCGCGCCAACGCTCTGGCGAAGGGTATGTCCGGCATCCGTCTGAGCGTAGTAGAGATGCTCGTTCAGCTGCTGAATCGTGGGGTGACGCCCGTGGTTCCCAGAAAGGGTTCGGTGGGCGCCAGCGGTGACTTGTCCCCTCTGGCTCACATTTCTTTGGTGCTGCTGGGTGGAGGCGAGGCATGGTGCGACTTTGGAGCCAGAGGGCCTCTTCCTGGGAATGAGGCTTTGCGGGCTGCCGGGCTTCAACCGATTACCCTAGAGGCGAAAGAGGGCCTTGCGCTTACTAACGGTGTCCAGATGACCGCGGGGGTCCTCGCTTTGGCGGTCCACGATGGCTCTTTGCTCGCCAAAACAGCCGACATAGTAGCCGGTATGACCGGACAAGCACTCAGGTGCATCCCAAACGCTTACGATGAGCGCCTAATCGGGGTTCGCCCCCATGTGGGCGCAAGAGATGTGGCTTGGAATCTACGGAAGTTGCTCTCCGGGTCCGATTTCACTACACGGCCGGGGGAAATCCGAGTTCAAGACCCCTACACCATTCGCTGCATCCCCCAGGTGCATGGAGCGGTGAGGCAGGCCATTTCCCACGTCAAGTCGGTGGTGGAGATTGAGACCGGTTCGGCCACAGATAATCCTCTGGTGTTCCCTGACGGGCATGTGGTGTCGGGTGGGAATTTTCACGGACAGCCTCTCGCCGTCGCGGCTGACTATTTGGGATTAGCCCTCTGCTCGCTGGCTAATATCTCGGAGAGGAGGATCGCCAGGCTCGTGAGCGGAAGCGAAGGTCTGCCGCTGTTCCTCACGCCTGAAGGCGGTCTAAATTCGGGTCTCATGCTGGTTCAGTACACTGCCGCGGCGTTAGCGTCCGAATGCAAGGTGTTGGCCCATCCGGCGGGAGTGGATACTGTGCCCACGTCAGCCGATCAGGAAGACCATGTCAGTATGTCGACCATCGCTGCTCGAAAGGCGAGGGAGATCGCGCTAAACGTGGCCAATGTGCTGGCCATCGAGTACTTCGCCGCTGCTCAGGCACTTGAATTGCGCGGGGAGCCGGATCGTCTGTCTCCGAGCACCGCGGCTGCGGTGGCTTTGCTGCGGTCCAAGGTGAAGGTCGTGACAGAGGACAGGGAGATGGCACCTGACATAGCGACTGCGCGGGAGCTGGTCTTGTCGGGCGAGTTGGCGCGAGCGGTGGAAGGTGTTACTGGGGTGCTGAGGTAGCAGGACGGCGCGCCTAGGTCAGGGAAGGCTACGCGGTAGCGCACGCAGCGGGGAGTCGAGGTAGCGACGGTGTCGCTGTGCAAGTGGGGCAGTGTCGTGCAGAATGCGACGGGAGAGTGAGGTAGCACGGAAGATCTTCTTATCACAAACATAGGGGAGCTCTTGACCATGGACTCCGGGAGTGAGGGCGAAGGTCACAGAGCGCTTCGCCACGGGCCGAAGCGGGGGCGCGGCGCCCGGGATCTGAGAGTAATCCGCGATGCCGCACTTTTGTGCCGGAACGGCAAAGTTGTCGCGTCGGGTTCGATCCAGGAAGTCGAGCGGTTAGCGACCGGGGGATCGGCTACCGAACCACTTGCCAAGCGGACCGCCGAAACGACTGGGACAACTAGCCCGCTACAGGTGATTGACGCCAAAGGACGGGTCGTATCTCCCGGCTTTGTGGACGCTCACACGCACTTAGTGTTCGCCGATTGGAGAGCCGCCGAGTACGGGATGCGCGCGGAAGGACACAGCTATCTGGACATAGCAGCTGCGGGAGGCGGGATCAGAAGCACGGTGGAGGCAACCCGTGAGGCTTCTTTTCAGGAACTGTGCTATCGTTCCCTCGGATTCTTGGATCAGATGCTTATGCTCGGCACCACATCGTTGGAGGCAAAGAGCGGGTATGGCCTAGACTGCGAAACCGAAATTAAGCAGCTCCGGGTAGCTGCGCATTGCGACGAAAAGCATCCGGTTGACGTGGTTTCCACTTTTCTTGGTGCTCATTCAATTCCCATAGAGACCGACCGCCAAAGATTTATCAGCCAAGTGATCGGTATGCTACCCATGGTGAAGGGTTTGGACTTGGCGCGGTTTGTGGACGTGTTCTGCGATGAGGGGGCCTTTACCGTAGAGGAGTCGCGCCGCATTCTCTTAGCTGCCAGGGAATTCGGTTTTGGCCTGAAGATCCACGCCGATGAACTCAAGTGGACCGGCGCGACCGAATTGGCGTGCGAACTCGGCGCAGTTTCTTGCGATCATCTCATAAAGGTATCGGAGCAGGGCATCAGGGAGCTGGCCGAGAGCAACACCGTCGCGGTTCTGCTCCCGGCTACATCCGTGTTCTTGGGAGAGTGCCGCGGTGCTCCGGGACGAGCGCTGTTGGACGCAGGGGCGGCCGTGGCAATCGGGACTGACTTCAATCCGGGGACGTCCACTGCCATGTCCATGTCTCTTTGTATGACGCTTGCCTGTTCGACGCTGCGGTTAAGCCCAGAGGAGGCTTTCACGGCAGCGACATGGAATGCTGCGTGGGCCAGCGGGCTGGGCGGGAAAGCCGGCGGCTTGTTCCCGGGTTTACAGGCCGATGCGGTCATCTTTGACGCTGACGACTACCGAGAGGTGGCCTATCGATTCGGGACCTCGCTGGTGGATACCGTTATCAAAGGCGGCAAAGTGGTAGTTAGAGATGGAAAACTAATGTACAGATGAGTTTGCGTTTTGTGTGCAGTTACGAGGGTAAGGGGTGATCACGTGAGCCAAGAGAAACAGAAACGCTATCGAGGACCTAAGGAAGAGGACTTGGAAGAGTCCCTTGAACCGCGGTTTAGGGAGTATGAGGAATGGCGCGCTACGCAGATGACAGCCGAACCGTCTGCTGAGAAGAAGCAGGAAAGGAAGGGGTTTGGCCGGCAGGACCTCATGTTCATCCTGCTAGGTTTTCTCGCTGTTACGCTGTATCAATCATGCAGAGCAGCCGGCCAGTAGACTGTACGTCTTTATGTGATATTCTACTAAGTGTGGCTGGCCGATCCAAGACGCTCCGTTCGGGCTGGGCCTGCTTAGAGATGTTTCGGTGATGGTCGGTGAGCGTACCAGGATTCAAGAAGGGGGAATGTCGTCTTGAAGTCAGATATCGAGATAGCCCAAGCAGCAAAGATGTTGCCTATAAATCAGATTACCGATGCTTTGGGCATACCCGATGATCTAGTAGAGAACTACGGGAAGTACAAAGCCAAGATTTCGCTTGATCTCTTGGACCAATTGAAGGATCGGCCCCGGGGCAAGTACGTTGTGGTTACTGCTATTACTCCGACGCCCTTAGGCGAGGGCAAGACAACTGTATGCATCGGTCTCGGTCAAGCTCTGGGAAAGCTGGGGAAGAGTGTCATTAACACCATCAGGCAGCCTTCTTTGGGACCTGTCTTTGGCATCAAGGGCGGGGCAGCCGGTGGCGGTCATGCTCAGTGCGTGCCGATGGAGGACTTCAACCTTCACTTTACCGGTGATACTCACGCGGTGGCTTTAGCTCATAACCTCCTAGGCGCTTTCCTAGATGCCAGCTTGCTTCACAAGAACCCCCTTAACATCGATCCTTTGACAATCACATGGCCGAGAGTGCTTGATGTCTCGGATCGTTCCCTGCGTAAAGTCGTTATCGGCCTTGGGGGCTCTGAAAACGGTATCGTACGGGAGACCGGTTTTGACATCGCGGTGGCATCTGAGGTTATGGCAATTTTGGCCTTGACCACCAGCCTTAAGGACCTGCGAGAGAGACTTGAGCGCATCGTAGTAGGCTATACATATGACGGCAAGGCCGTCACCGCGGGAGATCTTAAATGCGCGGGCGCTATGGCGGTCCTCCTCAAGGACGCGATCAAACCAAACATCATCCAGACCCTTGAGAACACGCCGGTCTTCGTCCACGCCGGGCCATTTGCCAATATTGCTCACGGCAACTCGTCCATCCTCGCAGACATGATGGCGACCAAACTAGCTGACTACACGCTTACGGAGGCCGGCTTTGGCGCTGACATCGGCGCCGAGAAGATGTTCAACATTAAGTGTCGCTACAGCGGTCTGAAGATGGACGCCGCAGTAGTCGTTGCAACCATCAGGGCGCTGAAGATGCACGGCGGGGCTCTTCGAGTTGTCCCCGGTAAGCCCCTCGATACAGCGGTTCTCTCCAAGGAAAACATGGAGGCCCTCGATAAGGGGTGCGAGAATCTGGATAAGCACATCGAGAACGTGCTTATGCACGGCGTTCCTGTCGTGGTGACATTGAACCGATTCCCGACCGATACGGATAAGGAAATTCAGTACGTCCTCGACAGGGCCATTGAGAAGGGAGCTTCGGCTGCTGTCGTATCCAACGTCTGGGCCGAAGGCGGCGCGGGTGGCATCGAACTGGCGGAGGCTCTTATCAAGGTGCTAGAAGAGGAGCCCACCAAATTCCGCCACCTGTATTCCTTGGATCTGCCAATCAAAGAGAAGATCGAAACCATTGCTACTCAGGTCTATGGGGCGGATGGCGTCGATTTCACTCCGTTGGCCAACAGGCAGATTCGCCGCTATACCAGACTGGGCTTCGGCGATTTGCCCATCTGCATGGCGAAAACGCACCTATCCCTTTCAGCTGATCCAAATGTGAAGGGGCGCCCGAGGGGCTTCCGGGTTAACGTCCGCGAGGTCCGCGCGTCTATGGGCGCAGGATTCCTGTATCCGCTTCTAGGTGAGATGAGGACCATGCCTGGTCTTCCGTCCGACCCGGCCGGAGCGCATATGGATCTTGACGAGAATGGCCGCATAACGGGGTTGTTCTAGGCCTAGAACAACAATGCCAGGGGAGCAGGTTTATCCGCCCCCTGGCATTTCTCACGGGCGCCAATGTTTGGAATCACGGCACCAGGCGTTTACGACCTTGAATCGTAATGACCTGTGATGATGAAGAGAAAATCCCCTCTTCGTGGTGCCAGCGTCGAGAAAGTCCCTGCTGTTTGAGGCGAGCGGGAAAAACATCCCCTCTTCGTGGCGCCAGTGTCGAGAAAGTCCCCATTGCGTTCAGCTCACAAAGGGAGGTGTGGCCGCTCAGGTGGTTCTGGCGGCGGCCCCTACTGAAACGTTCTTCTGATAAACCAGGCACAAGCCTTCCAGCGTTAGCAGCGGGTCCACGGTCTGAATGGTGGATGATTCCGGCGCCACCAAATCCGCCGACGCTCCGGTTGCCACCACGTGGGCGCGCCCACCCAACTCTTGCGTAATCCGCTTTACCAAGCCATCCGTCTGCGCGGCGAACCCGTACAGAATGCCCGAACGCATGCTATCGGCAGTGGTTCTTCCGATGGCCGCACCGGGCTTAGCCAGTTCTATATGGGGAAGCTTTGCGGCTTTCTCAAAGAGCGCATTCGTGGAGGTGAAGATGCCCGGGGCGATGGCTCCTCCGAGGTAGTCCCCGTTTTCGGAAATGGCGTCAAAGATGGTGGCGGTGCCGAAGTCTACAACTATGACCGGCCCCCCGTACTTTCTAACCGCGGCCACGGCGTTGACAATCCGGTCCGGCCCTACCTCTTTGGGGTTTTCGTACTTCACGTTGATACCAGTCTTCGTTCCTGGCCCAACGACTATCGGCGACAATCCAATATACTTGTCTATTGCCGCCTCCAAGGCTCCGGTTAGAGGAGGCACCACAGATGCCAGGATAGCCCCTCTTACATCTTCGGGGTTTGTTCCTGAGCTGGATAAGAGGGAGAGGAATAGCAGGCCGTACTCGTCTTCTGTCTTCCGCCGGTCGGTGGATATCCTCCAGTGGTTTGCGAGCACAGACCCTCTGAACAGGCCCACCGTAATTGTGGTGTTTCCAACGTCCAGTGCGAACAGCATGATGCTCCTCCTTCCGGGTGATGACCTGGTGATGCTGATGCCCTAGTAGAAACAGAAACTGCCGGTCTATGCGGTAGGCAGCGGCTTGTCCCCGGTCTGTTTGGTGAAGGAGGGCGGCCAAGCGTCTCCTCCTACTTGCGTCCTCGATACTCACGCAACTCTTTGCGTAGTCTTCGATACGAGTGGGCCGTCTCCCATTGCTACCTATCTCCTACAAACTTGCTTGTTGCCCTGTATACTAACCCCGTCAATATCATGGCCACCGCAGCCTCGGGGATGCCGTTTACCACACCTACGGTAAGGGCTACACTGCTGGGCAAGTATCCGAACGCTACGATTGATCCTAGCACAAGGACCGTATTCGTTAGACTCCCCGCAGCGGCGGCTAGGGCGGGACTATGTCCTGACTTCCTCTGAAAGGCCATCACAGTTAGGCCTACAAGTACTGCGACCGCCAGCGCGATGCCAATTCTTGCCTCCGGAGCGAGAGCGTCCAGAAAGCTGTACCCTGTGTATCCCAGCATTGAAGCCGACACCACGACAACGGCAGTCTCTCCGGTTCTACCTTTAGACAGTTTGAATACGTAGTGCGCCACGATACCGATCAGAACGCGAGGAAGCACGGCAATTAGCGGGTTCGAGAAAATGATTTTATCCATAGGATTAATCGAGGCTTGTGCCTGCCACATGCTGAAAAAACCAAACATGGCTCCGACGACCCCACCCACGATTGGACCATGGATGATCCCCGCCAAGATCGTTGGCACATGCATGATGGTTATGGAAATGGGCGGAATCTGAATGAATCCGAGTGGGGTAGACCCTAAAACGACCGTTATGGCTCCGAGAAGTCCCGCAAACGCTATCTGCCGAGGAGAAAACTTGGCTCCGTTGCGCAATTAAGCGCACCTCCATTCCGGCTCCTCTTTCAAGGATGCCGTTGGTCTGTGTGGTTCATACCTGTTACTCTCTTGGCGTGCTGACGGTGACTCGGGCACGCCGCGTCGGACACCCTGACCTGCACCTCCCGAATCACACCCCGTAATCCGGGCGGCGAACGCTGGGGCAGTACTTCCGACAGCCGATCACGCATACCGCAGCCGGTGTCTGGCGGACAAAACCTGCCAGCTTGGCGCCTCTATGCATCTTTCATTCCAAGGACCCGCTTTCCGAACGACTCTGCCCATGCTTCATGGAAGGTTCCATCTGGTCATCAGCGCAATCCTATTGTATTCCAGCAGGGTGGGGAGGTGTCAACAGGCAGCCGGCAGTTGACGGCTGATTGGCGGAATCCTTGGTAGTGGTGAGATTGTTACCGCTAGTCGTGGGGAGTGGTCAAAAAAGTACCGCTGGATTGCGGCAGTGGTGAGAAAGTCCCCGTTGCGTGATGCCAGTGTCGAGAAAGTCCCCGCTTGCCGATGGGAGTGGTCAAGAAACTACCGCTTGACCACGGTAGTGGTAAGATTGTTACCGCTAGACCGTGATGATGGAATAACGAAGAGCCCCGGTTTCCCGGGGCTCTTTCCTAACAAAGGACATTCTATCGTGCTACGCCTACTACAGTCCCAGCCAGTCCAGGAAGATAAACTGGAAACGACCGATTGCCGCTGAGACACGCCCCATAACCGTATTGCCGAAGGCAGCTCCGAATGCCGCCATCATGAAGTAGCGACCGACTCTAGAGACCGAGCCGCCGGCTTTGCCGGTTTTGAAGGTGATGAAGAAATAGAACAGTGACGTGAAAGTGCCGATGAAGATAATCCAGTTGTCCAGGGTCGTCAGACTAACCATGGTACCGGTTAGCTGTTGCACTATCTGGCTCTCCACGGCCCCGCGCATGGCTACGCCTGCGCTAGCCCCCATCATCAGGGATAGGGGAATGCGGTTTAGCCATGAGACTGATGGGAAGTATCGCGCGTAGAGCATGAGTCCAAGAGCCATCGGAATCAACAGCAGGACTTTGCCGTCCTTGAGAGGATTCAAAGCGATGCTCTTGAACGTATCGACTCCCGCCACGACAGCGATGCCCGCCGATGCGCCTACGAAGACGTGCTCAACGAACTTATAGACCGGATTGTCCTTAACCAAGACCGAGTAAATGGCCAAGGCTGCTAAGGCGCCGACCCAGACTCCAATGTCAGTGGAGATGTTCATTACTTCGCACCTCCCTTAGCGGGCGTTGCTTTCTTGGAAAGGAACATGGCAGCGTTGCCCATTATTACGAAGATGACGATGAGCAAGTGGGCGATGGACTGGGCATCCATACCGACAGTGCCCGAGCCTTTTTTCTCCGTCAGCTTCTCGTACTCAGCCGCCGCGCGAAGGCCCGCTAGGATGCCTTTGCACTGTCCCGAGTGGACGTAGGTCTCGTTACTTGCGGCAAGCACTCCGGTGACCCCCATGACTAGGGGAACATCGTAGGCCATAACCGCTTGGCGGACCCAATCGTGAGTTCCGGTTCCACCCGTAGGACCGTCATTGAGAGTGACAACCATAGAGAAGTCCTTCATGCCGCTGATGTTCTTCATGATAGGCAGCTCGGCCAGCGGGGTGCCGTGAAAGTCAGTTGTGAAAATCGACCCCGGATTGCTGGCGAAAGCTGCCACGGTCGATTCGGCACCAGCGTAATAACCTAGGTTCACGTAATCGGTACCGTACTCGTATCCGTACTCCTCAAACACCTGTAAGGTGTACTCGGCGAACATCGGAGCCGACGGGAACGAGCATATGGCTACTACCTTGATGTTCTTCTCTGCCAGCTGATGGTAGAAAGCCTGAGCCATCGGGTTCAGGTCGATCTCGTCACCCGGCTCATAGTCGTATCCCATGAGGACGGTCGAGCCATCAGGCAGAGACGTGACGAAATCGTAGGTCTTCTGGACAGACGGGGTTACGTCGACCGGAAGCCCGATGGGGCTAATGGTCGGTATCGCTATGGCCAGAGCCATGAGGAGATAGAACACCCGCTTATCCAAGTTTTGAAGCTTTTCAAAGATGTCCATTTATCTCCCCCCTATTCCCCGCCGTAAGAACGGCGTTCTAGACCTATGATAATCCTAAGCGAGACAGCGATGAAGCCGATGGCGCCTGCTATCATGACGCCTCTCTGACCGCCCACGTTCAGGACGGACATGATCCAGTTTGTGGCCGCCGGTGTGAATGGCAGGATCTTAGCGCCGATGGGAACGCGGCCCATCATGACGGTGCATCCGCAGATAAGAAGAATGGCGGCCTCAGCGTTCTTGGCTCTGAAAGCCCGATACGCAGCGGTGCCGATATAGAATGCCAATAACGAGAAAATCGCGCTGCCAGTAGGAACGTTAATATAATCGAAGATGAATTTGTACGGACTTGACGCTTGGCCCATCGTGACGCCCACCAAGATGGTGATCACGAATGTCGCGAGCAAAGCCAAGCTGAAGATGTTCTTGCCT
>DAIRWA010000025.1:0-14235 GCA_036802545.1 Bacillota bacterium
TTCCAGTTGAAGCCGGGATGTGGTTTCTCACCCACGTTCACTTGACAGTCTCGTGTCCTCTGCTACTGTTGCCCACGCCCCCGCCTGTTTGATATACTTCTGCCGTTTCTCCTAAGTTGATCGGCCAAGTCCTTCGTCAAGCCGGAGCTATTACCGAAGTCCAATACAAGAATCAATTACCAGAGTTCATTACCGATATTCATCACTGCGAGAAGACTAAGGAGCGGTTCCCAGGCGCAAGGTCCAGTAACAGGGTCCAGTACCGAAGTCCGTTAACCGGGATCCTGTCCGGAAATCCATCATCGGTTGTTGTTTGCGAAGCCCTACGTGGCTCGGTTCCTGTCTGACGCACCTTAAATGTGAGCACCGGGAGGCAGTAATCCATGCTTGCTCGCGCAGTCCGAAAGTACGGCGTCCTGGGCGCCAAAGGTTTCCTGCAGAACCTTCAATACTCTGCTTCGCACCTGATAAACACGGTCGCCAGCGCCATCTTTGGATTGGTGTACATTTACCTGTGGAAAACCGTCACTCCGGTTGAGGGCTTCGCCGACTACACGGTAGAGACCGTGATCCATTACATTATCTTCAATCAGATCATCCTGTGGTTCACCGAGTTTTCTATCCGGACACATACCCGAATACGAGACTCTGTGCGTTCGGGCAACGTTGCCACAGAGTTGGCCCGTCCGATGGGGTTCTTTGCTTATCGCGTAGCGTCGGATTACGGCTCTCAGATCTACAGCTTCTTATTCAGGGGCCTCCCGGTGGGCATCATGCTGTCCGGGTTTGGATACCACACACCACAACAGCCCGCTACCTGGGGCTGGACTCTGCTATCGTTGGCTCTGGGCGCATATGTCAGCATCATCCTGAAGTACATCGTCGGGGTCACCGCCTTTTGGACAACGGAAATCCGAACAGCATCGTACGTGGAATCATCCCTAGTACTTGGACTCGGCGGGGCGTCGATGCCTCTCGAAGTGCTTCCGGCCGTGGCGGAGCGACTGGCCGTGCGGACCCCCTTCCCTTGCTTATGCTACTATCCCACTAGGATCTTCCTTGAGCTGTCCGGCCCGGCTCTAATCTGGCGATCCCTCTTTTGGGCAATAGCCCTCACCGCAATAGCTCAAATCCTGACAGCCATAGTAAGGCGAAAGCTGGAGGTGCAAGGGGGATGAGGACGCACCGCAGATCGACTGAAGCTGAAGGCACAGGGGCGACGAAGCCGCGCAGAGATCAAGCGAGAGCTAAGCGTGCAGGAGTGATACGGTGATGGAGGTGAAAGCCCGACCTAAGCCCGGATTCCGGGCGGCCCTAAGGCTGTACTGGATCCTCGCGTCGGCCAGCGTCCGCGCCACCATGCAGTACAAGTTCGATTTCGTGACCACTTCCATAATTCAGGCGGTAACCGGAGCCTTTGATTACTACCTTATAGGCGTCATCCTATGGAAGTTTGACACGGTTGCCGGCTGGGATATCTTCGAGATAGGCCTGCTGTTCGCAGTATCCAAGATAGGCCTCGGCATCTACAGAGTGTTTAGCGAAGAGTTAGAGCAATTTGAGAGATACATGATCCGGGGCGACTTTGACTCGGTGCTGATTCGCCCGTATCCCAGCCTCTTTGTGCTGATGTCTCGTAAGGTGGACCTATCCCGGTTCGCGTTGGCCCTGCAAGGAATCGGCGTGGCGGCAATCTCCGTGCCGCGCCTCCTACAGACGGGTCAACTGACTTGGGGTGAACTCGGCTTCTTGGCTATGGCGTGCCTGGCAAGCGCCGTGTTGTATTTCGTCGTAGGGCTTGCGACGGCTAGCGCGGCGTTCTGGATAGTTCGTATAGACGAGCTCCAGGTATTCACGCAAAACGCGCCTGCCACCGCGACGTTGCACCCGCTGGAGATCTATCCCGGATGGCTTAGGGCTGTACTGCTGTCCGTTCTGCCCTTCGGAGTCGGCAACTATGTGCCCATTGCGTATCTATTGGAGAAGGGCGGCACGTGGATGAACCTGGTCTGGCCGATAGTGGCTTGCGTGGCGGGTCTGGCCATCTCCTTTAGGTTATGGCATGCCGGAGAACACGCGTATCAGAGCACCGGATCGTAGACGAGATCGATGGACTGAACGAAGTCCGTACGCTGGGGAAACGTCGCACAGGCGCCGGGCAGATGCTGGGCAGACACTGCGCCGAGCGACGCGGACGCCACGCAGACGGACTAAAGAGGAATGGATCAGCTAGCTCTCAGCCGCACGCCTAGTGCAGCCTCCTTTTGCGTTTCAACGAGAACGATGAACAGAGGTGACCGATATGAAGGGGAGCGGGACTGGGACCGCTATCGCCGTCTCTGAACTCAGTAAGTCCTATTTCGTGCCCGTGCGTAAATCGGGATTCATGGCAGGTCTTCGCCAAGTGTTCTCTCGCGATAAGCGGGAGGTCCGCGCGGTAGACAACGTTAGTTTCGACGTGCCGCGGGGTCAGTTTGTCGGTTACATCGGCCCAAATGGCGCAGGCAAGTCCACGACCGTCAAGATGATGACCGGGATACTGCATCCCACCTCAGGCACAGTTGAGGTTAACGGCACTTCGCCGCAACGGGAACGGCAGAAACTGGCGCGTCAGATCGGCGTGGTGTTCGGACAAAGGACCCAATTGTGGTGGGACCTTCCCACAGTGGACTCCTTTGACATCCTAGCCGCGATGTACGACGTCAGCCCCGCTGACTATCGGCGCTTCAAAGAGGAGTTTGATGATCTCCTCGGGATCGGCGAGTTCATAGATATGCCGGTGCGCAGGCTTTCTTTGGGCCAACGGATGCGGGCCGACCTAGCCGCTGCCATGATCCACCGTCCAAGCGTGCTGTTTCTTGACGAGCCGACAATCGGACTCGATGTGGTCGCCAAGGGCAAGATCCGTGAGTTCCTCACGCGACTGAACGAGAACGAAGGGATGACGATCCTCCTGACCACACACGACCTACGGGACATCGAAGAGCTGTGCGACCGCGTGATGGTCATCAACCACGGAACTCTAGTGTATGACGGGAGTCTAGCTGACCTGCGCGACCGGGCAGGCCTCCTGACCGTATTGAAGGTGACATACTCAGTCATGCCTGCGGACATTCAAGTCGGCCAGTACCTTAATCTAAAGGGGCATCAATCGCCCGTCCCCCACAACGGACCTTGGATGGTAACCCGCGTGGACGCACCGACTCGTACAGTAGAAGTCGCCTTCGATAGAACGCAATCTACCGCTCCAGTCCTGCTTATGGCAATGCAGGGTCTGGGCGAAGTCCGCGACGTCTCGATGGCTGAACCGCTCATCGACGACATCATAAAGAGACTGCTAGAAGTGGCGTAGCTGCGAGGTGCGTGGCCGGGTGCAGCGGCTGGATGGGTTGTTGGCGAAGTCGTGTAAAACCTCCTGGCTTTCAGCACGGGAGTGCAAGGCCCGGACGAAAACGAGCGTCATCACTGTTGATAAGGTGTCGGCATCCGGGCGGGTTCGCCGACTGTTACTTGACATAGCCTCCCAAGAAGAGGCCTGTCAAAGATCTTTACACGACCTGCGAAAATTCTTAACATCACTTCTCAACTCGTACAAATTCTTTTACATGGATCGGGCCGGGAAGGAGGCAAATGTAGACACGATCGCAGTTGATGGCCTGATTATCGGCCATTATGTAACGTTCGTTGGCCGCGAATGAGGGATCTGAGCCAATCCGAACCCTTATGAGTCCATCTGAGCCAGTCTGAGTAAAAGAATTTGACAGAGCGCGGGGCGGGCTGCAAAGAAACTTTGATCAGATGCTGGGCCTAGGAAAAACTCTTTGCAGGCTCAAACTCGCCATCCCGTGGCGACCCTCAAACGTGACCTTTAGACGTGACCCTCAAGCGTAACCTTCGAACCTCTTCGCTACCGAATCCTTGAGCCGCTCGCAAATAGGAATTACTAAAGAGCCACTTCACTGCGCGCCGCACCCCACGAGCGTCTTCTTCAACGCTCATCAATGAGTCACAGAATCGTTCATGGTTTCGCCAGGCCAACTAGCGCCTTAACCAGCATCGTCGCATACGCCCCGGCAGGCAAGCGAAACTCCAAACACATCTTGCCTCTCCCCGGGTACCTCTCATCCGGACTCACTGGACTCACCGCCAGGTCCTTGGGCACCACAATCGCCGGCCTGTAGAAGGAATGGAAGTAGGCATTCCTGATTCCCCGAAGTCCAAACGCACTGAGAGGGATATCTATCTTCGTCAGGACCTTGTCAATGGCCTCTTGAACCTCTGGCTCACAAGGCAGAACGCGCCGGGCAACCGTGGGTATTTGGAGGGAGGACAGACATCGCAACGCTTCTGCGGACATACCCCGGTAGAATGCGTAGTCGCCGAGCTTACCGGATGCAGTGAAAGTCGGCGAGGATATGGTCGTAGATTGACGCATCAGACTGGGGTCGCCCGACTCCCCCGGCGCATTAGAAGCTACCTGCGAGGATGCCGTCGCAGATTGATGGGCCAAGCTGCGATCGCCGGACTCCCTCGGCGTATTAGACGTTGCCTGGCGGGATGCCATCGCAAACGGGTGCTTCATACTGCGCTCACCAGGCTCTCTCTTGAAAGCTACCTCCCGCGTCGTCGGTGCAGATGGATGCATCAGAGTGCCATCGTATGCCTCGCGCAGTTTAACAAAAGCAGGTTCATTCAAGTGCGACGCCAACACAACTCGCAAAACCCGGTTCCACAGATAGCTCTGATAAGCCGACAAGTACATAGCCAGCTGAGACGCCGGAATCGCGTTAATGCCAAGGAGCAGGTCGTTTCGCCGTCCTCCCCTCCGAAGCGCTTCCGCTACCGCGATCTCATCAGGCGTAACGCAACGGTTCCGAACCTCATCCCACTTGCCCCAAGCGAAGGCCATCCTTTCCTTGCGTTCACGCTCCGAGGGAGAATCGCCAGGGAATTGGGCTGTCAAATGGAGTCGCAAAGCCCCGCGCAAATGTCCCCTAAGCAGCCGTTCCGCAAAGAACCCATCCTCAGTGACGCTCCCAAACCGCTGGTCGTCGTAGTAGTTGGGGAATCCGAAAGAAGCCGCCTCAGGCACCCTGGCGCTAACGGCGTCCTGCTCCGTCCCACTGAGCGAACGGAGCGTAACCCTGAACTTATTGCCAACTAGGACCCTTGTAGAGACGAAATCATCCGAGAAACCTAGGAAGCTGAGCCTAACCGAGGAATTGGCCGACACTAACCGGATACCCGAAGGCGCGGAGATGTGCTGGTAGGTAAGGGCGTGACGATCCTTCAACCCGGCGTAACGGATCATGGACGATGATACGCCACTCGCTTGGGCGATGGATTCGACCGCGTCCACCGTGTTCCACGATCGCTTCTCCATGACATAGACACGGTGCGACCCGGATTCCGTTAGCGGAAGGTCAATCTTCTCATGGACTACAAAGTCCTCCGGAAGCACTTTGATTTTCGATGATTGCACCTCCCACCTGATTGCGGTTCTGCGACTGGATGTTTACATCGACAAAATAACGGGAGAAGTAAGATACTTGCACCTCCCACCCTGTTCTGGTCGGCAGCCGGGCCTGACGTCCAACGCGGCCAGGCGCCCATTTCCGAGAGGATTCCCCGGATGAAGACGCCCGCTGGCTCAAGCACATCTACATCTCAAAGGGAGATCATGATCTCCTCGTCGGCGACTCAAGATAACAAACGCTTGGCCTGTCTGCGGACCCACGGCTCGGACCTGAGGAAGACGCGACCCCGGTACTTATCCTAACCTTGGTCCCGAAGGGAATGGTCGCCTTGTAACGGCCGTGGCCCGCCGGCATTCCTGCTATGCACGGCTTTCCAGTCCCGGCGAAGTACTGGCCAAAAACCTCCGCCACCGAAAACGAAGGAGACCCCTCACTCGGCTCACAATCAGTGAAATCGCCAAGTATGTACCCTGCGGCCGCAGCTAGTCTCCCCGAGAGAGCAAGCTGACACAGCATCCGGTCTACCCGGTACGGCTTCTCGCCCACTTCTTCTAGAAACAGTATTTTCCCGTGAGTATCCAGTTCCCACCTAGATCCGATGGTAGATGCGACGAGGGATAGATTCCCGCCTACTATGACGCCTTCGGCCCGGCCTTCTTCGACTGTGGTAAGAGCATGACCGTCCGGCAACACCATGGGAAGCTCCTGGGACAACTCCGCAGACGGCTCGGTAGGCGGCTCACTAGGCTGCTTAACAGGTGACTCGATAGACGGCTCAGCAGGCGAAGTGGCTGATGACCCTACGGGAGACGCGCCGGCTAGCTGTGCGGTTGGCCGGTCCGCTGGCTCACCCGCTGACCGCGCCTCCGACTCCTCCGCATACCCAAACAGTGCCCCCTTGAACGAAGCCAGGTTGTAGGGATCGTTGAGGCCGGATTCCTCACCGGATTCCACCATAGGACCGTGGAAGGTCACCAAGCGCATCTCGCGCCAAAACGCAAGGTGCAGCGCGGTGATATCCGAGTATCCGACAAGTATCTTTCGGTGCTGTTTCAACGACTCGAAGTCCAAATATGGAAGAACCCTCATCGCCCCGTATCCGCCGCGGGCGCAGATGACCGCTTTCACTTCCGGGTCCATCCAAGCCTCCGCAAAGTCCGCCGCCCTATCGCCGTCATTGCCTGCAAGGTACCCCCAGCGGTCCAAGGCATGCTTGCCCACCTTTACCCGTAAACCGAGGCCTTCCAGCACCTTGATGCCCCGGTTCATGGCCTCTTCATGCACGGCGCCGGACGGAGCGACAATCGCTACGAGATCCCCTTCATGTAGAGCTGAAGCCTTCTTGTTCACCGGTGTTCCTCCTCCACTCTCGATTCAGTAATCAACTATCGGTTCACCGGAAGGGTCTTGGTCGAAATCCCGACCGGAGGGCTTTTCTCATTCATACCTTAAACACGAAATCGGATCCAGCTTCGCCGCGCGCGCCGCGGGGTAGAAACCGAAGAACATCCCAACCATGATGGAGAAACCCAACGCCATGAAAACCGCTGACGGCGAGGTATACGGTGGCCACCCGCCCAGGCGGGCCAAAACGCTTGTGCCCGCGCGTCCCAAACAGATTCCTATAGAACCGCCGATTCCGCTCAGTATGGACGACTCTATAAGGAACTGGAGCATGATATCCCGATTCTTGGCCCCGACCGCTTTTCGAAGCCCGATCTCTTTGGTTCGCTCGGTAACGGATACTAGCATAATGTTCATAATCCCGATCCCGCCTACGAGCAGGGATATCGCCGCGATTGACGCCAGGAGAACCGTAAAGGTGGTAGTAATCGTCGACACGGTATCCAACAGCTGCTTCTGGCTGGCCACATTGACAGAGCGTTGGCGGCGAAACCGCGCGTCGAATGCGATCGTGAGCGACGCCACGGCGTCGTCAGCGTCGTCCGGCACACCTAACTGAGCGTAGATGGCGCTAACCCTAGTCGTCCCGGCCACTCGCTGCAAGGTCGACACGGGAACGAACACCACGTTGTCCATGTCGCTTCCGAAAGTCTCCCCCTTGGTTTCCATTACTCCGACAACGGTAAACGACTGCCCGGCTATGGTTAGGACCTCGCCAATGGGATCCTTTCCGTCAAAAACGTCTGCAAGCACAGTCTGGCCAACAACTGCTACCCTCCGCCGGTTCACAACGTCGGTCTCTATGAGAAAGCGGCCTCTCTCTGGATGGAAGGAGCGGATTTCCGGGAATTCCTCTGTGACGCCCTGAACGCCGACGGTCAGGGCATTGCCTTTCCACGCGACTTGTGTATTTACCTGGATAACAGGCATGGCTCTTATGATGGACGGCACCTTGTTGAGGACGAACTCGGCGTCGGAAACCCCAAGAACCGTTGCGGAACTGGCAGGAGTCACCAAGATTATGTTGGATCCCATGGAGTCGATCTGGCCGGAAACTTGCCTCTCAGCTCCTTGGCCGGCAGAGACCAGCGTGATGACCGCCGCGACACCTATAATGATACCAAGCATCGTTAACGCGGTGCGGAGACGGTTCACGGTTAGAGCTCTCAGGGCTACCACAAGGCTCTCGCCGAATCTCATCGAAAGGCGGCCTCCCCTCGCCGGATAGCGCTACGGGACTTGAAGTCCTCTCCGGCCTGGACATCTAGGATAGGCTCTCCAGTGCCTGGGGGTAGTACGCTCTCCAGAGTCACGACGATTCTATTCATGCTGGCCACTACGTCGCGTGCTTTGGCGCGCTGGATCATCGCATTCTCATCCCAGGAATGTTGGTGGGCAGCCTGAGGCCTCCCCAGCCCGCGAGGCTACCGACGAGTACGACGTCTCCTTCTTCCAATCCTGAGATAATCTCGGCGTAGAGATCGTTCTGTATTCCTACTCGCACCTTAGTCTGCACAGGCACCCTGCCTTCGATCTTGTTAACGTAAGATAGACCACGATCCCAGGTAACAGCTTCAACCGGCACACTAAGCGCCCCGGCCATCTTGGATACGGATAAAGTCACCCTTGCCGACATGCCCAACCTTACTTCCTTCGCGTCCAAAGACACCGTCACTCCGTAATTGGTAACGCCATCTTTGACCGTGCCCTCAAACGCGATTTTCGTCACTTTTCCGTCCCAGGAGAGTTCGGGAAACGCGTCCACTGCGATCCTGGCGTCTTGCCCCACACGCGCATAGGCGATATCCAGTTCATCCACAGGGATGGTGACATTTAGAGGCTCGACGGATGCTACCTGGAATAGAGTCTCGTTGGCAGAGACAGCATCTCCGACATTCTTAGAAAGCGAGACCACCGTCCCGGTAAGGGGGCTCTGAACGGTAAGTGCCCTCAAGGCGTCATCCTTATCCGACACGTTCACCCGCGCCTGCCGTACCCTCAACTTCTGCTGCTCAATCTGGCCGTCACATGAGGCTATTGCCTGCTTGGCCGCCTCGACTGCATTCATGGCTTGGTCGCGGGAAACAAGGAGCGAATCGTTCTCCAACACCGCGACTATCTGGCCGGATTGGACAGCCTCACCCTCCTTCACCTGCGCGCCCACTACGGTCCCGTCGGCCTCCGCCCTGATATCCACTCTCTCGTTGGCGGCCACTACACCGCCCCACGTCAAGAACCTGCCCTCTTTTGCCTCACACGTAACCGTCACCGACATACCGGCTCTAAGCCCTGGGTCGGGATTGGGGACGGTTATCGTCAAGGCAAACTCGGATCCTCTGGACCCGGCAACTCCCTCGTCAGCGATGGCTGTAAGTGTACCCGGATTCGGAAGCAGGGTCCCTCCGGGATAAACCGTCACGGGATCCCCAACGCTTACAAGATGAAGCTCTTCCTGCTTAACCTTAGTCGATACAGTAAGGGTCTGGGTGTCGGCAACCGTGGCAAGGACCTGTCCGGCGCTCACCTGGTCTCCGGCCGAAATCTGCACACTCCACACCTGACCTGAAATAGGGCTTGCGGGTGAAAGCTCTTGGATCCTGTCCGAGACTGTCTGAAGGTTTGACTCCGCTTGCCTCAAATCCAAATGGGCCTTGGCCAGCGTGCCTGCGGGTCCAGACATTTCCTCTAACCCACGTTCTGCCAACTGCAAATCGAGCCTGGCTTGCTCGGCCTGATATATTACGGAATCGTTCTGAAGGACCATGACTGTCTGACCCTCTCGGACCGCGGAACCTTCGGATATCAGAACTTCCCGGATCTTCCCGGCGACCCCTGAAGACGCGGTTTTTTTCTCGTTTGGCTGGATCGTACCCTTACCGGATATAACGACCTCAAGATCTCGATACTCCGCCTCGGCGGTTTGCAGGTTATTCCGCAACTCATCCATCGCGGCTCTAAGGGCACGAGCGGACTGCAGTCTGGTGTAGCCGTATCCCAAGCCCACAACCGCTACCGCCGCGACCAGCACCCATATTACCGTCTTTTTCATTGTGTTCCCTCCAGAAACTTTGCCGCCTGGGGCTGGCCAAACCGAACAAGAACTCATCCCAGATTAATTATACTTCAACACTAAAAAGCCCCAATCCTGCGCCGGATGGCCTAGAACGCCTGCGAGACGCCGCGCGGATCGTCAATGGCGGTCCGTGATTAGGCGACGAATAACGCCGGCAAGACGCAAGTACAGTTACTTGGACGGTGACTTGTGCCGTGCGCGACGAACCACACCGTGTAGGGCGGCTAAGGATGTCAAGGCACTCCAGTTGCGGCTTTCTACAGCCTCTGAAACGACACCCGAAATGTTATTGAATAGGAGGCCACCCGCTTATGCCATCGGACCAGAACCCCTTCGAGAATCAATGGAAAACGGTTTCTTCGCGCTGGGGACACCGGCTTCACGCTATGTGCTCGTACATGGCCATGTTTCCGCCCAATCTTCCCCACTACTTCATACAACGTTGCACCGAGCCGGGTGACCTTGTGCTCGATCCGTTCTGCGGGCGGGGGACCACACCCCTTGAAGCGTGTCTCAGCGCCAGGGTCGGCATCGGTAACGACCTGAACGAACTGGCATTTGCTCTGACCAAAGCCAAGACCCAAGTTCCTAATGCGGATGACCTGGCCCGTAGACTCTTACAACTCCTCGACGATTATGAAAGCCCGCCCGAGGTAGCGGGTCTCCTTCAAGAATACAGGCGCCTCTCTCACGTGGCAGTTGAAGATCAGAAGCAGTACAAGACGCCGGCGGTAAACAGCATGAATGTGGAAGACTGGCAGCGCCTCCAAGGAGTCATGAGAGAACTTAGGCGGGTATACTCAGTTCTCCCCAACATGCCGCATTACAACGATGAGGAGTACGATCGCACCGGGACTTCGCGAGAGAACGGCTATACCGAAGAACATCACCACCGCATATGGCTGTTCATCCATCCTGCCACACTCCACCAGCTCGTGTATCTCAAGAAGAACCTCGGTCCCGACCCGTGCGATGCCTTTCTAAGGGCGGTTGTACTGGGCATCCTTCATGGTCGCGGACACTTCTATCTATCTTTGCCGATGCCCAATACGTTCAGCCTGACGCCCAGATATTCGCTTTCCTACTCGTACAGACACCGTCTAGTCTTGCCTGATAGAGACGCCTTCTCGTGCCTTAAGGCCAAGCTCCGTCTCTTGGGGTTGCTTGGACCCGGAACAAGAAGCAAAGGCGTTAGGAAATCCGTATCTCTAGATTCCTACGTTCCGGGAGTAGCGCTCAAAGAGGACATACGCAACTTGCCGGCGGCTTTGGCCCCGGTGCTGCGAAAATACGGGCGGAGACCCAAGCTCTTGGTGACTTCGCCTCCCTACTTGGACGTGATCAGGTATGGGTTGTACAACTGGATACGGTTTTGGTTCCTGGACAGCGAATCCAAGACGGATCTCGGCCTCGACGACGGACATAGGACACCCGAAGCTTACCTCGCCTTCATGCGAGAGGCCATGAGCGCTTCATACGAGATAATGGATAATCATTCCTTGTCAGCCTGGGTCATTGGCGATGTCACGGCTCGCGGGATCTCGCGCTTGAACCTGGCTCAGGCCGTTTGGGAGCACTCGGCCAAACCCGAAGGATGGAAGCTCCTCGGCATCATCGACGACGAGGTAATGGATAACCGCAAAGTGACCAAGATCTGGGGCGAAAGCAAGGGCCAAGCTACCAGGGTAGACCGGGTCCTACTTTTGTATAAGAAGTCGTGGCCAGACCGAAAAGTGGAGGTAACCTGGTATCCGCGTCTCGCAGCTTCACCGCTTAACACTACCTCACACGAATGTCCTGCGCCTCCGGTGGCACCGCCAGATCCGACCCTTCTTTTACGTACACAAACTTGCCATCCAGGATAGTAGCCTCAACTTTGGCGTTTACTATGTCTTCAGGCGATCCATCGAGGATGTCCCTATCAAGGATGGCCAAATCGCCGAACTTGCCCGCTTCGATGGTCCCCACTTCTTCCTCGCGAT
Organism: Bacillota bacterium; assembly: GCA_036802545.1. Lineage (GTDB taxonomy): Bacteria > Bacillota > Sulfobacillia > Fermentithermobacillales > Fermentithermobacillaceae > DULO01. Next base: position 11,937 of record DAIRWA010000025.1, read on the forward strand.
ACGCCAGATGAGCGCCGTTTCTAGAAAAGCACATGACCGCTTCGCGTGGGGTAAGCGCCTCCTCTTGGCCGAAATCCAATCCCCGAACCGTCTTGCGGGCGACCGCCCCATAGAGGGCAACCATCGGGTCATAGGGACCGGACGAGACATCGGTGTTGATGTACACCTTAATGCCCCTGTTAAGGTAGGTGCGCAACGGCTTGAACCGTGAAAGAAGTGACGGGTCGACAGCTTCGAGATAGATGTCGCCTTCCACATAGATGAAACCGGGCTGGGTGGACACACCGATATCCAAGTCGGACATCGCTTTGAGAGCGTACTCCGTCGGGAAGTATCCGTGCACGATGTGGTGTCTGTGATTAGGGGTCGGCCTCTTTGACTTGAATGCGTCCATCATATGGGATATGGCCAGGTCTTGAGCTAGATCACCGCAGCAGTGGATTCCCACTCCCCATCCTTCTTCGTTAGCCTCTCGGATATAGGATCCTAACATGTTGAAATCCAGCCTAATGGGGACGGTGGACCTTGTCCCATCTATGTAAGGATGGTGCATCAGGGCAGTCTTGCTGCCCAGCCCCCCGTCTATGGCCATCTTCAAGTTGCCGAATCTAAACCATTCGTCGCCGATTCCCGGTTGAAGACCCGCTTCTATTGCGGGGTAGATCTGATATTCACCGGAAATCACCGAAATGCCGTGCCAAGAGGGCATGGCAGAGACCCTCAAGGGGAGGCTCTTCTTCGCCCATAGAGAAGTGTAGGCAGCCATGAGAGAGGGATTCACGCCGGGATCCAGAACCGTTGTCGTACCGTACTTGAGCAGGACCGTGAGCGCATGGGTGATCATCCCCTCCATTCGCACCCGTGCGTCGCCGGAGCCTTCGGGACGAGCGATACGACGGACCAGTCCCTGTGCGCCCTCGCGAAGGATTCCTGTTGGTTCTCCATCGGCGTCCAGGTCCACCCGGCCTGATGCCGGAACGTAGCCTTTGCCGATACCCGCGAGTTCCAAGGCCATCGAGTTGACCGCGCCTACCCCAAACAAGCGCGACAAGAACACCGGATTTCTAGGGGCTGCCTCATCCAAGTCCTTGCGGTTCGGCATCCTGTGCTCGGCAAATTGACTCTCGATCCATCCCGCGCCGACAACCCACTCGCCGGGGCCAAGCTCCTCCGCTTTCTTGCGAACAGATTCCTTTAGCTCTTCGATGCTACTTAGGCCAAAGCAGTCCACGCCCAGGAGTAGAGTCGCGGCAGACAGTACGTGGTTGTGAGAATCCACGAAGCCCGGAATGACAGTCTTTCCCTTAAGGTCCACGAACACAGCCCCGATGTCTTCCGGACGTCCCGCTTGTGCCAAGATCTCCTCGACCGAACCCACTTTTCGGATCCTAGCGCCGTCCATAAGAACGGCCTGAGCCGTGGAGGACTTTGCTTCGCCTGATGTCCCCGTAAACACTTTGCCGTTTGTGATAGCAATCGGCCTATGCATGGAAAGCACCTCCGTTCTTCAATCACGGTTTTATACTGTGGCTGACGCCTTCTGCCACACTCCGGACCACCTTGTAATCGTCGCCGAAGACTCTACTCCAAGGTCACGGCACTACAGTCAGCGTCGCGGTAACTATAAGTGTTTGCACACCCAGAGCCAGGACAATAGCCATGCAGTAAGGCAGGCATTTCTTCATCAGTTCGCCTTCTCTGCCTGTTAAACCCGAAGTGCTGGAACCCAACAACACCTTGGCCGGAGCGATTGAAGAACCCAGCGAAGCTCCGGCTGTTTGAGACGCCGCGATCAGGGTGGCGCTTATCCCTAACGCGTTGGCTGTCTCGATCTGGAACGCGCCAAACAAAACGTTCGCGTTGGTATTACTGCCGGTCATGAAGCATCCTAGAACACCGATAAAGGGGGACACCAGCGGGAATAGCGCTCCGGCCACCTTTGCCACGCCCTTGGCCAGTTCGTTGGTCATCCCGGTGTCTGTCATGACCAACGCCATCATAACCATAGTCAAGACACCTAGAGTAGTAGGCCACGCCTGTTTAACCGTCCTAGTCCAAGCGTTCTTCACCCCGGACGACGTCAGAAGGCCGCGCCTGAGATAAGCTGCAATGCCAATCAGACAGGACACAGCTATTATCGGAGAGGATGTGAAAACAGGCCGATGGCAGCGTACGCTTCTTCTGCCGCCACCCGGAAGCCCTGTCTGGTGACCGTGGCGGGATAGTCGATACCGAACTTGAAAGGCTTAAAAAAGGCCTTGACCGGCCCTATCTGGGAGATCATCGTCAAAATCAGCAA
>DAIRWA010000026.1:0-13496 GCA_036802545.1 Bacillota bacterium
GCCGCGGAGGCGTCATCCAACTTGGGCAAATTCGACGGTGTTAGGTTTGGACGAAGGGCTTCGTCCCACGACCTTACCGGGATGTACTTTGAGACGCGGGGACAAGAACTTGGCGAGGAAGTGCAGCGTCGCATCTTGTTAGGAACCTTTGCTTTGTCGGCCGGTTACTACGATGCCTACTACCTCAAGGCCGCCAAGATTAGGACCCTGATCCGCAGAGATTTTCAACGGGCTTTCTCCAGGTACGACGTCTTGCTTTCGCCTACAACTCCTATGGTGGCCTTCAATATAGGCGAGAATGCGAAAGACCCGTTGTCAATGAGCGCCGTTGTCGCGGTGAACCTAGCGGGTTTGCCCGCATTGTCTGTTCCCTGTGGCTTCTCGCGGGCAGACGAGACCGAAAAGCTGCTTCCGTGCGGCCTTCAGATCATTGGCAAGCCTTACGACGAAGAGACGATTTTATCTCTGGGGTACGCGTTTGAAAATGAGTCACTGGACAAGATTGCGCCCAGGGGCATAGCCATGCGCAAAGGTCTGGCTATGGAGAAGGAGTGTGAAGTCGTTGTCAGCGAAACAGTATGAACTCAATGTAGGGCTTGAAGTCCACGTCGAGTTACAGACGGCTTCAAAGATGTTTTGCCGCTGTAAGACCAAGTTTGGTGATCCGCCTAACACTAACGTCTGTCCGGTGTGCTTGGGGTTGCCGGGCGCATTACCAGTGCCCAACGAGGAAGCCATTAGGCTCGGCGTGTTAGCCGCGCTCGCCTTAAACTGCAAGGTAAATTTGTCAGGGCGGTTCGATCGGAAAAACTACTTTTACCCAGACCTTCCTAAGGCATACCAAGTTTCTCAGCTCGACGAGCCGTTGGCGGTCCACGGATATCTTCTGCTTTCCGACGGCAAGAAGATCAGGATCCAACGGCTTCACCTAGAGGAAGACGCCGGGAAGTCGATACACGCAGGCGACGACATTACCACCGCCGCCTATAGCTTACTGGATTTCAATCGCAGCGGAGTGCCGCTGGCCGAGATAGTGTCCGACCCTGACATTTCGTCTCCCGAGGAGGCCAGGGAGTATCTTGAGAAGTTGCAGCGGACTATTCGGTTTGCGGGCGTATCCGACGTCAAGATGGAAGAGGGCTCCATGCGCGTAGACTGTAATGTGTCTGTGCGGAAGGCCGGTGATGCGCGAATGGGCGTCCCCGTCGAGATAAAGAACCTGAGTTCGTTCAGGGCTGTAACACGAGCGGTAGCCTATGAGCACAAAAGGCAATCGAAAGCGGCGAGAGAGGGCCGGCGAATTGTACGTGAGACCAGGCATTGGGATGAGGACAAGGGGATCACCGCGTCACTTCGTACCAAGGAGTCAGCCCAGGACTATCGCTATTTCCCGGATCCCGATTTGCCCCGTCTGGAGCTCACCCAGGAATTTGTGGACAGGGCACGCGCATCGATGCCCAAGCTTCCGAACCAAGTTGCCGACTTTTACGTCAATGAACTTGGGTTGCCGACATACGATGCAGAGATACTGACTATAGACCCGGGGTTGGTCAGGTTTTTTGATCGGTGCGTGGAATTGGGAGGGGAATCTAAGGCGGTCTCCAATTGGATAATGGGTGACATTATGGCCTACATGAACGCCAATGGGTTGTCTTACGACGCCATTCCGGTTACGCCGGAAAACTTGGTGGCTATGTTGAAGCTTCAAGAGGACGGTGTGATTAGCGGGAAAATCGCCAAGGACGTCCTAGTGAAGATGTTCGAGACCAAGAGAACGCCGCAAGAGATAGTTGAGGAAGAAGGATTGGAGCAAGTCTCCGATGACGCAAGCCTAGGCGCCATAGTCGACTCGGTTATCCAAGCAAATCCCGATGCGGTGGCCGAGCTTAGAGCCGGGAAGGAGAAGATCATCGGGTTCTTGGTCGGACAGGTTATGAAGGCCAGCAAAGGCAAAGCTAATCCCGCGAAGGTGAACATAATAATAAGAGAGAAGGTACTACAGTAAGCTGAGGCATGGTATTTGTGCATAGAAGGCAGGGGGGTTGAGGATGGGCAGAGACGAAAGCCTTGTGAGCATCGCTGATAGACTCAGGGATTCTCGCGTGCTTTTCTCTGAACCGATGGCAAACCATACATCGTTTCGAATTGGGGGTCCTTGCGATCTCCTTGTTCTTCCTGACACGGTGGAAGACGCGATCTTGGCTTGGACTATGTGCCGTGACCTCTCTGTGCCGTGCCGGATCGTGGGAAACGGCACCAACCTCCTAGTCAGAGACGGCGGGATTAGGGGATGTCTGGTCAAAATGGCTCCGGGTTTCACAGGCATAGAACGGAATGGCAGCGCCACTCTGTTTGCCAAGTCGGGCACGCTTCTGCCAAGGTTAGTGCAGGTCGCTTTAGAGCATGAGCTGTCAGGCCTTGAATTTGCCGTTGGCATACCCGGCAGCGTTGGAGGAGCAGTGTCTATGAACGCCGGTGCCTACGGCGGTGACTTTGGCTCCCTTGTGAGAAAGGTTCAGGCTGCGTCTCTAGACGGCGGCATCCGCTGGTTCGATCGGGACGAACTGGATTTTTCCTATAGGCATTCTCTCTTTCAGGCCCGGGGCGACCTTTTGGTGTTAGGAGTCGAACTGGGTTTAGTGAAAGGAGACCGCAAGTCTATACACGATCTCATGCAGTTTCGCGCCAGGGAAAGAGAACGAAAACAGCCTCTGGATGTGCCTTCGGCCGGTAGCGCGTTTAGACGTCCTCCCGGGCACTATGTTGGGTCGATGATAGAGTCTCTGGGCATGAAGGGATTCCGGCACGGAGGGGCAGAAGTGTCCCAAAGACACGCGGGTTTCATCGTGAATGCAGGGAACGCCACCGCCAAGGACGTTTTGACCTTGATGTCAGTCATCCAAGAGAAGGTCAAAGACGCCTACGGAGTCGATTTGGAGCCTGAGGTCATGGTGATCGGCGAAGACGCCCCCGATTCTTACGGGCAAAAGATGTGAGACGCGGATTTGCCGGTGAATAGAGCGCAGGTTACAGGACTTAACCATCGCGGTGAGGGCGTTGGGAGAGCATTATCCGGCCCCGACAAGGGGCTGGTTGTGTTTCTTCGCGGCACCGCTCCGGGCGATGTGGTGGAGTATGTGGATATCGAACGCAAAAAAGGCTTTTTGCGCGGGAAGGTCACACAAGTCTTGGAGCCTGGCCCGGGACGCGTCGGAGAAGCTTGCCCGGTAGCTGAGGATTGTGGCGGATGCGCGTGGCAGCATCTGGACTACGAACTTCAACTAGAGTGGAAACGACGGCTGGTACAAGAAGCCTTCGCCCGAATCGCCAAGGTGAAGGACTTGGAGATCCGTCCCTGCGTACCTTCACCCAAAGTTCTTGGGTATAGAAACAAAGTCGAAGTGCCTGTCACCAGAAGAAACGGCGAAGTGGTGGCCGGCTTCTATCGCCCGTACACCCACAGAGTGGTCGCCTCTACGGATTGCCCTCTGGAGCATCCTCTCGCCCGCGAAGTTGTGTCCGCGATGGTAGAACTGGTGCGGCAGAACGCTTACTCGATTTACGATGAGAAGAACGGACGCGGGCTTGTGCGCCACGTAGTCGCGCGGGTTGCCCCGGGAACGGGGGAGCGCATGGCTGTCTTGGTGATAAACGGGCAGAAGTTGCCGGGTGAAGAGAAATTTGCCCGGGATTTGGCTCGAAGACTTCCCGGTCTTACCAGCGTGGCCATTAACACCAACATGGAGCGGACCAACGTCATTCTCGGCGAAAGAACACGGATCATCGGCGGAAAGCCGTACATCGAAGACCTTTTGGGGAGCGAGCGGCTAGGCCATCTCAAGTTTCGCATATCACCCCATTCTTTCTACCAAGTGAACTCGGAGCAAGCCGTGAGACTTTATGAGGAAGCGCTTGACGTTGCCGGGATAGGCCGGGGCGATGTAGTTAATGATGTTTACTCGGGCATAGGGACTATTACACTGTTTGCGGCCAAGAGAGCTTCATATGCGGTGGGCATCGAGGAAGTGGCGCCGGCGGTGAAAGACGCTTGGAAAAACGCCGAGATAAACGGGGTGAAGAATGTCTCGTTTGTGGAAGGGAAGGCAGAAAGAGTCTTGCCGGCACTCTCTCACAGCGGTCACGGCCCGAGAGATTCCCGAGGAAGGCGTGCTCGGCCACCTCATATTGGTAGGGCTACGCCGGGAGTGGTTATCCTCGACCCGCCCAGGGCGGGGGCCAATGAACGCGCCCTCACGTCGATCAGCAAGTTCAACCCTCGCAGCATAGTATATGTTTCCTGCAACCCCGCTACCTTGGCCAGGGATCTCATCACCCTAGGTACCTTGGGATGGCAGCCTACATATTGCCAGCCTATCGATATGTTTCCGATGACGCCTCACGTTGAGTGCGTAGTATTGATGTCAAGGGTGAAAGATTGAGCTATTCAGTAACAATCCTGAGGTGAGAATAATGTATAAGTATCATCGTACTGAAAAGTACGATAGGCGCTTTCTATCGCAAAATTTTATGGGTCCAAACGCAATACTTATGCTTGACGAGATCACCCAAGGTGTTGAACTCACGAAGGGAATGCGTGTTTTAGATTTGGGCTGCGGCATGGGGTTGACATCGGTATTTCTGGCTAAAGAATACGGCGTACAAACATTTGCTGTTGATTTATGGATTTCGGCTACTGATATATAAGCGTTTTCTATTACATTTCTTAATTTAGATAATGCAGAGGAAACGCAAGAGATGTTCAAAGAAATTCTAAGAAACAGAGAATAATAAGAGGTTTGATAATACGTTGGGAAATAAAGATTTAAGAAGGGAGTTTGGAATCATAAAGACTCAAATTTTGTCTAAAACGAAGATTGGAAAATGGGCATCTTTACTTACATTGCTTTTTATCGTTTTAATGGGATTAAAAGCATTGAATATTGGAATTAGGCTCCCATTGCCGTCACCATTTATTGCAGTATTCGGAGTGATCGGCTTTGTTTTAGGAATCATTTCAAGGTTCAAAAACAAAGACAGATCATTATCGGTATTATTGTCTATACCAGTTGGACTGCTGATTATTTTTTGGGTAGCGGCAGAAATAGCGTTTCCTCATTAAGAAATTTCCCAAAAGAATCGTTTGGCGGTTATTATGAAAAAACTTCTTCTTTTGTTCTCCATTATGTGCTGACCAGCGCAGATGATCTGTCGTGGCCATCTGTGTAATATTCAACGGTCGCTTGGCCAAAAGTATAATGCGGGTTATATTGACAAACATAAGAAGACGGCTGCACTCTCGACTATGCTCAAAGACGAGGAAATATCAATAGGAGGTCTTTATATGTTTGATCTACATGGTCGCGTCGCGGTAATCACAGGAGCCTCATCAGGTTTGGGGCTTCAAATGTCAAAAGGTTTTGCGGAACAGGGCGCAGACTTGGTTATTATGGCCAGGCGAATCGACAGGCTGGAGAAAATAGCCGAGCAAATTAAAACTCTTGGTGTTCGATGTTTGCCCATTCGATGTGATGTTACCGATTCAGAGGCGGTGAACAGAGCAGCCGAGGAAGCAATCGAATTCTACGGAAAGATTGACATCCTAGTCAATAACGCTGGCGCGTCTAAGAATGCCGGTGTACTTGATATGACAGACGAGGAATGGGATTTCACAATACAGGCAGATTTGACAAGCGTCTTTAAAGTTACAAGAGCCTTCGCAAGATATATGGCTGAAAAGAAGTATGGGCGAATCATTAATATTGCCTCTATTTATGGGCAGGTTGGCAATACGGCCATGGATACAGTTGCCTATCATTCATCAAAAGGCGGTGTTGTCAACTTTACAAGAGCCGTCGCTGCTGAATTGGCCAAGTACAATGTAACCTGTAACGCGATAAGCCCGGGATATTTTGAAACAGAGTTGACTGTAGATACACTAAGAACCGAAGCCTTCACGAACTTCATGAAGGCCTCTGTTCCCCTTGGCCGCTATGGTCATGAAGGCGAATTGAATGCTGCAGCCATTTTCCTGGCAAGCGATGAGGCGTCCTACATCACCGGACAGAACATAAAAGTGGACGGCGGATACACTTCAGTATAGTAGCTGTTCTCTTGCGCCGTTTTTGCCGCTTTGCTTGATCGAGGTGGTAAAAACGGCAGTTTTTATCTAGCCGGCATCTGACGGCCATTAGCCTGCCGCAAGCTGTCTCATCGCCCGCAAGCCAATGACAAGGTCGACGGCTTCTTTACAGACAGCTAACCACCCTTATGTGGCCTTCCCGAGAGTCCGGTAAGTTCATGACAAAGCTTCCGAGTCCTAGCGGTCTCAGCCCTCCCATGCAGGAAATCCGACAGTCCACGTCAAAATTATATTAGGTGAGACATGGGGGGGAATTCACACGTGATTATCCAAGCTTTGATGACTCCTAGATCTGAGGTGTATTGGGTTAGTTCTACCGACACTTTGGCAAAGGCGCTAAGTGATCTTGAGACTTACGGGTTCACGACTCTTCCGGTACTGGACGAGGGCCGATTCATGGGCGTTATAACAAGACGGATCATCTTCGAGACTTTCTTTAGGGGTGATGAGCCGGACCGAGAACAGTTCTTAACCGAGAACCTAGTCAAGGACCACATCATCACCGATGTTCAGGTGGCTCATGGCAGCGACTTCCTTGACGAGGTGCTATTTCAATTCCTGGAATCCCGTTACGACTTCCTTCCGGTCTTGTCAGGCGATCGGTTCACGGGCATTGTAACCAGGAATAGCGTTCTCAACGCCTTCATTAAGGGTGCCGGGCTCGAAACGCCGTCCCATCGCATCGCGGTGCCGGTCAGCGATTTCAGCGGTGAACTAGCTAAGCTGACCACGCTTATATCCGACCACGATGCCGATATCCTAGGCATTGTCTCTTTCGACTCAAAGGCGACGAACCTGAAGTTCGTCGAGATTACCGTGAGCACCGAGTGCTTTGGGCCGTTAGTGGACGCGCTGTCCTCAAACGGTTTCGGGGTTAGGGAATCTAGGATGGCCAAGCGTCAGGCTTCTCAGGGGATCCCTGGGTAGAAGGCGAAGACAGTGCTTTTGCCTCGAGCTTTCGCTTTCACTTAGCGTGGGCTATGAGTTCCCCCAGCGCGACGCAAACTTTGTAGATGTGGTCGGCTATCCTTTCCAGGTAGTTCACGACGTCTAAGAAAATTAGGCCGGGTTCGACACTGCATGTCCCATCTTCGAGTCTCTGCGCATGGCCTTCCTGTACTTCCTTTGAGAGGTCATCCATGCGGGATTCCATCTCTTTAACTCGAGAGATGGTTTCTCTATCACCAGTCTCTAAGGCATCGATGGTCAGTTCAAACATAGAGAAAATGATGGTCTGGATTTCTTGCAGATCGCGTAGGGCCTCGTCGCTAAATACCAGGTTCTTTTCCATTTTCTCGTGGGCGAGGCGTGACAAACTCAGTGAATGGTCACCGATGCGTTCGACGTTGTTAATGCCGGAGATAAGAGTTGGCACCATCTGTGACTCCATATGACCCAAGGGCCTCTTGGACAACTCGATGATGTACTGAGTTATCTGCTTTTGGAGGTCGTTCAATACCTCTTCATTTCTTTCCGCTTTTTCCAACCTAGCTAGGTCATTGCGATAAAAACCCTGCATGACACCGTCAAACATTCTCCTGGCTATACCGGCGGCGCGTGCCGTTTCCGCGACGGTAGCCTTCATTGCCGCTACCGGTGTGTCAAGAAGTAATCTATCGGTATAAATCGGTTCCACTTCGCTCTCTTCACTTTTGCCCTGTATGACGGTCTCCAAGAATTTGACATAATGCTTGGTCAGAGGCAGGAAGACTACGGCCGAAAAGACATTGAAGAAGGTGTGGGAATTTGCGATCTGGGCCTCAATCCCGCCGCCGGGTTGAAAATAGTTGGTAGCAAGCACGATGAGGTCTGTGAACCACGGCAGCAAGATCCACGCCATGAGCACTCCTATGACGTTGTACAGGGTATGAGCCCACGCGGTCCTTCTGGCATGGATGTTTCCCTGGACACTGGCCAGTTGGGCTGTTACGCAAGTGCCTATGTTGTCACCAAACATGATGCATATAGCCGAGGGGAGTTCCAGAAGACCTGCTTGTCCAAGCACCATCACCAGGCCTACGGTGGCGGCGCTGCTGTGAACCGCCGCGGTGGCGATAATGCCAAGGAAAATGGCGACCAGAGGGATGGACGCATAATTAAGGAAGAACGAACGCAAGGTGGGGTCTGACTGCATGAAGGGCACACCCGAGTTTAGAATCCTGAGGCCCAGGAACATCATTCCGAAACCCATGATGGCATCCGCGAAGTTCTTCGCGGTCTTGTTCTTACAGACAAGCCCCATGGCAAAACCTATCCCCAGCACGGGTAGGGCTAAATCGGTTAACTTGAATTGAAAGCTAAATGCCATCAGCTGAGCCGTAATCGTGGTGCCGATATTGGCTCCATAGATGATTCCGATGGCCTGAGGCAATTTCATGAGTCCTGCGTTGACGAATCCCACGGTCAAGACCGTTATCGCCGTGCTGCTCTGGACGAGGGCAGTTAGGAAGGTCCCTACCAAGAATGCGCTCCAGACCTTCCCGGTGAGTACCGAAAGGATCTTTCGCATCATTGCGCCTGAGGCTTTCTCCAGGCCGTCACCCATCTTGTCGACGCCGTACATCAAGAGCGCGGTGCCGCCAATGAGTCCGAAGATCAGTTCCTTCATTCGCTCACCCCCGGGTATTCGCCCGCAGTCAGCCAAGTCTACGCTTTCACAATCCCCCTAGTCCAGCATAACGCTGTTGTTGTCTTTTGACCAGATGTCGACGAGAGAGTCAACAGAAGTCCATTGCCGCCAGATGCTGGCGGACAGAGGCGCTGGCGGCAAATAGACAGAACGGGTGACTTTCGGCCAACCACGGGATGCAAGGATTGACGGTCGCTCAACTAACGGTATAATCCGTAGGTCTTGCTGACCTCCAGGACGAACATAATGCCTGCGCCGGGCTGGTCAATCCGCATAGTCTCTCTGATCTTAGTGACGATGGGATCCGTGAGCGCCTTTTCCGCGAGTATCATCACGATTTCTTTCTCAGGCTCGATGGTCATGGAAAAGAGGGTTTGCTTTTCGTGGATCCCTGAGCCCCTCGCGTTTATGATAGTGGCTCCTTTCGACCCCGCTGAGCTGGCGGCATCCACCACATCCCCGCCTTTTCCTCTGTCCACCACAGCAAAAATGGCGTTATACATGCCGCCTTCCATGGATGTAAACTCCTTTCTGACATCTGAGTGGCCTTGTATCCCAAAGAACCCGGTCAGGTTCGTCGAGAAAGCTATTCCGTGATTGGGTTTGTCTAGTCGCAGTCCTCGAGAGACAGCTTCTAGGGCCCGAAAAGCGGTGTCCGTGTCGGCCACCATCAACACGATTTCTTTCCTGATGTCGTTTAGGTCCAGGATGTCTAGCAGGGCGCTTTTTACTGTCCCTTTGCCAAGACAGATAGTGCCTCCGGTCACACCGGCACTCTTGGCGATCTTCAAGACTTTGCTGCCTGCTCCAAAGTTCACTATTACCGCGGCCAATTGGTGGCTTGATATAGTGGTGTTAAGCGTCAGCGCTTTTCACACCTCCTTTAGCGGACTTCACCTTATATGCGAGCCCCAGCATTTGGAGGGCTATAAGGGGTGTCATGGCGACCATGGCGATGACGCCAAACCCATCGTTCAAAACGTCGGCCCCCGGTGTGGCCTCGGCTACCCCCTGGGCGAAGGCCAAGATGAACGTAGCCGTCATCGGCCCGGAAGCAACCCCGCCCGCGTCAAAGGCTATCCCAATGAACAGACTAGGGACGAAGTACATGAGCGCGATTGATACTACGTATCCCGGCAACAAAAAGTGCCAGAGCTGAATGCCCGGCACTATGATCCTCACAATTGACAAAGCCACGGCGATGGCTACGCCCAAAGACAAGGTCATGGCTATCATCTTGCCCTTTATAGATCCGCTTGTAACGTCCTCAACCTGCCGGTTCAGAACGTATACCGCAGGTTCGGCAAGGATGACCACTAGGCCGAGAGCAAATCCTACCAAGACGGCTATCCACTTGTTCCCCAAGGAGGCCACACTGTGTCCCACTACCGCCCCTATCTCCATGAAGCCTGCGTTCACTCCGGTTAAGAACAGCACCAACCCTATAAAAGTATAGGCTAGACCCTTAAGGATCTTTGAGAAAGGTCTTTTGCCAAGATTGAACGACATCTTTTGGAAGACCATGAAAATTACCACCAAGGGACACAAAGCCAAGAATACCTCGAATGAGACAACAGGCAGCTTTCGGGCGAACGAGGACAGAATGGATGTCGCTATAGCTCCGTTTTCCGGGAGACGGCCCTCTAAGATGGCTGGGGGAGATATCAAACTCATCGTCAAGACACCTATAATGGCTCCTGCGGACGCTATCCCTGAAAGCCCAAAGCTATCTTCTTCAGAGGCCGAGCCTTTGAGGGCCGATACACCCAACCCCAAAGCAAGCAGGAAAGGCACCGTCATGGCCCCCGTTGTAGCCCCTGAAGCATCGAAAGAAATCGCCAGGAACTCAGAGGACGCGAATATAGCCAGAACAAAGATAACCGCGTAGGTTGCCCCGAAGAACTTTCGGAGAGAACGGTTGTACACTATCCTCAAGAGGCCGAGCGAAATAAGCACCCCGATGCCGAGGGATACCGACACCACTATGCCCCATCTGGATATTACTCCGGACGTCACGGTTTGGACTTGACCGGCGAGAATATGCAGATCCGGCTCTGCGATGGAGATGAAGAAGCCAAGTAAAAACCCTGCTATCGCCACAATTCTGGCTTTGTTGGTCTTAGCGAGGGTCGAACCCATCAGGGTACCCACCGGCCCAACACCGATTTCGGCCCCAAAGAGAAAAATGGACAACCCACCTACCACGAAGGCAGCTCCCAGAAGGAATTTCCACAACATGGCGCTTTCCAGAGGAGCGATGGTGAAATGCAGAATGAGCACTATGAGGGTGATGGGAAGAACAGCGTATAGAACTTCTTTTAGTTTTGCGGCGAGGATGCCCAAGTGACAGTCACTCTCCTTGACGCCAACTCTTTGAACGCGCTCATTTTCATGAACAACCGTTGTGTGCGCTCTTACACTTTATGACAGTATATCTTACAGGCCGAAGGAGGGGCTAGCCCGAAAAGGAAGCAGGGCCGAACTGGACTGTCCGGCCCTGCTTTACTAGAAGCATGTCCTCGCCTCGTCTATTCGAGGATGGCCGCTAGGTCTCTTTCCGGCGTACTGATAGGCTTTAGGCCAAATCTCTCTACCAGTACATTCAGTACGTTTTCTGAGAAGAAGGCCGGGATGGAAGGCCCGATGTAGATATCATTCACGCCCAAAGCCAGCAGAGTAAGCAGGATACAAACGGCTTTTTGTTCGTACCATGACAACACTAGAGTCAAGGGCAGCGCGTTTACATCACACTTGAAGGCTTCCGCCAGAGAGAGAGCCACTTGAATGGCAGAGTAGGCGTCGTTGCACTGGCCCATGTCCATGATGCGGGGTAGCCCCCCGATTTCCCCAAGGTCCAAGTCGTTGAAACGGAATTTACCGCAGGCCAGAGTAAGCACTACCGTGTCCGAGGGCGTCTTCTTTACGAACTCGGTGTAGTAATTTCTGCCCGCTTTGGCGCCGTCACAACCTCCAACGAGGAAGAAGTGCTTGATCGCCCCGAGTTTCACTGCCTCGACGATTTTGTCGGCCGCACTCAAGACGGTGTTTCGCGCGAAGCCCGTTATTAAGGTTGAACCTCCGTTAATCCCGGTGAGAGGTTTGTCTTCAGGCCAACCGCCCAACTGAAGGGCTTTGTCAATAATCGACGAAAAGTCCTTCGGACCGTTCTTTGCGTCTTGGATGTGTGTCATATCAGGGTAGCCCACAACCGAGGTGGTGAACACGCGATCGGCGTAACTGGTTCTCGGGGGCATCAAGCAGTTAGTTGTGAAGAGAATTGGGGCCGGTATGCCATCAAGTTCCCTTTGCTGGTTCTGCCAGGCAGTGCCGAAGTTACCCTTCAGATGAGGATACGCCTGGAGGACAGGATATCCGTGGGCGGGCAGCATTTCTCCGTGAGTGTACACGTTGACGCCTCTGCCCTCCGTCTGCTCCAAAAGATGCTTTAGGTCCAGCAGATCGTGGCCGCTTACAACGATGAAGGGGCCCTTCTCAATATGCGTCGTCACCTTGGTTGGCACCGGATGACCGAAGGCATCCGTATTAGCCGCGTCTAGAAGCTCCATGCACTTGAGGTTTATGTGGCCGAACTCCATTAGGAGATCCAACCATTCGTTTACAGTCCGCTCCTCGCCTATAGCTCGCATGCCCTTGTAGAACCACGCTGTAACCTCCGGGTCTTCCTTACCCAAAGCGCTCGCGTGGTGAGCGTAAGCTGCCATGCCGCGCAGCCCCAACAACAAAGTTGAACGTAGGGATACTGTGTCGCCGTCGCCTTCCCAGAGAAGACGCGGCTCCAGGTCTTCAGCTTCCCCCAAGGCAATCTTGGCTTCGCGCGCTCCATCTATGAGTTCGTCAATCCGAGAGGGGTCGAAGTTAACGTTAGTAATCGTAGCGAACAGGCCGTTAACCATGAGTTCGTCTGCGTGTTTTGGGGTCGCCTTTCCTTCGGCCGCCCTGGCTAGCCCTACCAAGGCCCCCATTAACGTGTCTTGTTTGTTGGCTACAACGGGTTTTTTCCCGCAGACTCCTGATACGGTGCAACCCTTGCCTCCCGCAGTTTGCTCGCATTGAAAACAAAACATACTAGACATTGTCGTATGACCTCCTTCTCTAACGGTAGCAGGACAGTAAGGCCCATGCTCTTGCCCCTCATGGCCATTATGCTTGAATCTCAGGTATGTGGTAAAGACGTGGGCCATGTTCAATCCTGTAAAAACACGCAAACATCATCCGATTGGCCAGTCCAATAGGGGCCACCTTGGGTTGTGCGAACCGGTATGGAATGCTAGAATAGGCACGATAGTGCAAGAACACACAAGCCCAACGCATTAGGCTGTTGTGACTACTCGGAACTTTGCGGGAACCTTGTGGAGAGATCACATCACCTTAGAAGTTGGAAAACGGCGGGCACCCATAGTCCCGCCGCGGCCTATACGACACTGACCATTACTCAGCTGGGGACTGCGGCGGCCGGTGCTCTGTAGCGGCGGTCGTTCTCCGGGCGCTTGGGAGGTCCAACGGGATGGCGATCCCTCCCGACAGACGTCTGTTGTGTCAGTTTGAACTAAATAAGGGAGACTTCCGAAGGATCGGAGACGAGTTTTTCCGGCTGAAACGGGCTCTCCTGGGAATTGGTTTCCCATCAGACGCATCGCGAAGAGCGTTGATCGCCGCTTATGAGCTTTCCATGAACATCATAATCCACGCCCATAAAGGCTGTTTGGC
>DAIRWA010000027.1:0-11342 GCA_036802545.1 Bacillota bacterium
CAAGACCCAAGCGCAGACTAGGGCCGCCGCCGACAACCCGGCGACTTGGTGGTACCTGCGCCTAAGAACGGGCGCCGTCGCTCTCATGACTGCACAGACACAAGCGCGTAAGGCTCCTACACTCCATCCCGCTCCGGCCGCGGCCACCACGGCAGCCAAAGAGACCCCCGTAGCGAGAACCCGGCCTTTGCGGGTCAGCCTGCCAAGGGCAAGTTCTGCCATCTGGGATACCATTGTGACGTAGAACCCGGTAACGCTTAGAAAGCGCCCCAGTCCCGCGCGGTCCAGATTTGTGCTGTCCTCTTCGCCGAGACCCGTATCGTCGGCCAACAACACTCCTTGCATGACGGCCGCTTCAAGAGGAGGCACGACCGCTCCTATGGCCCGCCTGACGCCCGCTCTAACCCTCGAGCCGATGCCCAGGGCCAAGCGGTACACACCGATTCCCACACCATGTCCGGAGGCGGTCTTCTCACCGTTCTCGATGCCGTTTAGATCTGAGACTATGACGCCGTCAAAAACCGCGAAAATCCTCTTGCTCGCCAGATACCTGCCGTAGTCAAATTCGCCCGGATTCATGGCGCCTTTGGGAGTCGACACGCGTCCGCGCACGGTTATGATGTCGCCCACCCGGATCGCTTGCGGCTGTCTTTGAGTCTCCTCTGGCCCTGCCGTTTGCATCCGTGCCATCACGTGCGAGACATTGCCGTCAAGACTCATCTCAAGGATGCGCGCCTTGAAAGCCAATCTTCCACGGGCCAATGTCGCAGGATCTCCGCACACTAGAATGGACGCCTCGAAGGTGCCTCGACGGGCAAGCGCATGAACGCCCTTTATGTGGTTTCGCCAATGGGTAGCCCTGAACGAACCGAGGAGAAGGGCCGCACATATCACACCAAACAAGACGGACAGGGATGGCCCGTGTCTGTTTTTGTACCTGCCGAGCTGTCCGCTCCGCGCCGCCGCCAGAAATCGCGGGAACCCGAGAGCGAGAATGAGGCCGATGATAACCACAGCCCATCCCCGCACTCTGAAACCCGCCCACCTGGGCAGCGTCGCATCACCGGCAGCCCGCGACACAGGCCCGGCCAGGCTTGCAGCTATCACGGCGACGAGCGCGGGAACAAGCAGAGGAACACTATGGTAGCTAGGCTGCAAAGAGGGCGGGACTACCTTTGTAAAACGAAGCAGTGCCATAGAAATCTAATTCTATAGCACTGCTGGCATTTCCTTCCACCGGCCAAATTCCCTACTCGCTACTCGTGACTCACACTTCCATCCAACACCGGCGAAACACTCCAATTGGCCTCCGCCTATTCGCTCCGCAAAGCGTCGGCGGGCTGCAACCTCGAAGCCCGAAACGCCGGGTAAATACCGAACACGAAGCCAACCAAAATGGCAAACCCGAAAGCGACTCCTATGGACATCGGGGCAATCCACGTCTTGGTGCCCATGCGGCGGACCACCTGTGAGGCACCGATACCTCCCAGAACCCCCAGTACTCCGCCGATGGAACACAGCAACGCGGACTCCATCAAGAACTGAAACATCACCTGGTAACGCTTGGCGCCCACCGCCATCCGAAGTCCAATCTCTCTAGTTCGCTCGGCGACCGCTACCAGCATGATGTTCATCACGCCGATTCCTCCGACCAACAGGGACACGCCGGCTATCGCGCCCAACATGAGAGTCATAGTCCTGCTGGACTCCTGCATTTGGTCAATCATTGCCTGCTGGGTCCAAATCCAAACGGCGTCTGGTCCGTACCTAGCTTCGAAGATTCTTTTAACCATAAGCTCCACCACGGGAACAGAGTCTTTATCTTTCGCTTTCAGGTACACCTGGTCAACCCTGTTAGTGCCGCGATCCCTTTGGGCCACGGTCAAGGGCACCAAAACCATCTGATCAACACCATCGCCTAGGTTCTGGCCCTTTTCCTCTAGCACACCCACGATCTCATAGGGCCGTTGATTTATGGTCAAAGATTTCCCCACAGGATTCCTTCCGGCGAACATGTCCTGCATGACCTGCCACCCTATGACCGCCACCGGCCGACAGATCTCGACCTCCACGGCGGTGAAGAAACGGCCGAGGTACAGGTCGTGGTTCCTGATGTCAGGGAAGATCTCTGTCACACCTTGAGCAGAAGCGTATCTGGTCTTACCCTCATAGACAACTTCCCCTCCCCACCAGACGGTGGGCATGGCCATCTCCATGTCGGGGACCCTCTCCTTCAGCTCATCAACCTGTTCAGACGTAAATCGGGCATCCCACCTATTCATAGAGAGCTGTAAGATGTTCGTGCCCATGCTCTCAAAGTTATCGACTATTTCCTTCCTCGCGCCTTCGCCGATGGAAACCAATGCGATGACCGAGGCCACTCCTATGATCACTCCCAGCATGGTCAGGCTCGACCGCATCTTGTTCCCGGTAAGCCCTCGCAAGGAAACTGACAATATGTTTCTAAGATGCATCCTGACACCCCTCCCCTCGGGTCGGACGCGAACCTCCGTTATCGGTCCGCGTAACGTTCAGCAACGCCGGCGCTTCCATTAATACATTGGCCTGATGCCGCCGCCACCGCCCGGGCCGTCGGGGTCTTCCTGGGTCATGCCGATAACCACTTCCTGTCCCGGTTCCAGGCCGGAGATGATCTCTGCGAACATGTCGTTCATGCTTCCGACCTCTACTTCGACGGGCTTCCTATCATTACCGTCTTTCAGATCAACGAACCAAACGTCGTTCTCCTTGTACAACGCCTCGATGGGGCACAGAATGACGTCGGACTTCTTCGAGACGAAGATATGTGCCTCAGCGCCCATCCACGGACGTAGGAAACCCGGGTTTATCAGGGATACGGTTATGTTGAAGGACGCATAGCCGTCCATAGGATTGCCTGCCGCACCCAATTGCTGCACTTCCCCCTGGACCGACTGCTGCCCTTCCCTGCCCCAAACCATGATGTCCGCCGCCTGCCCAGGCTCAACTTTGGGAATGTCTATTTCGTCCACCCTGAGCATGAGGTTCAAGTTCGTGTAATTTGAAACCTTTGTCACCGCCGTCCCTTTGCCTACTCCCATACCAGGCCTTATATTGACTCCCATACACACTCCATCTATCGGGCTTACGATCTCAAGGTTTTGAAGCTGGGATTTGAGACCGTCCAGTTCAAGCAGCTGCTCCCTGTAAGTGGCCTGCTTTACCATAGCCTCATATAGAGCTTCACCTTGTTCAAACTCCAATATGGTGTCTCCTGCGTTCACGATGGCACCTTCAGCTACCAGAAGCCGCTTCACGCGACCGGAAAATGGAGACGTCACGGCCTCTTCGGAACCGAAAGCCGACACAGCCGCCTTCTGCTGAAACTGCTCAGTGCCATAGAAAGTAAGCAGTCCCTCGTCGCCGACCTTGAGAAGGCCGGGATTCGCCATCTCCACCCATACGTCAAAAAAGTAAGCGTCGTTTCCCGCGATAGGGGTGGGATCGGCCTTAGTCACTACGCCCGGCTCCTCACCCGAGAATCTGTCGGGGCGGAAATCGGTCTTCGTGCCCACGCGGATAAGGTCAAAGAAGGGTTTGGCAAGCTGAAGCCTGACCACGAGTTTCTGGTCGTCAACTATGGTGCAAACCCTGCTCTGAGCCGTCAGATCCGTGCCCGGGACTGCGCTTAGGCCCGTAATCCTGCCGGATATGGGAGCTTTGAGGCTCAGCGCGGCCTGCGGGTCAACATGCCCCACCTGGTCAGGAGAAACCCCGAATGCCTTAGCTAGGGCTATCCGCTCCTTCTCCAAGCTCATTTCCTTACTCATAATCTTAAGTTCGAGTTGGCCGGGATCGATGGTGGCCAACACCTGACCTTGGGTAACCTGCTGTCCCTCACTAAAGAAGACTTCTTTTACTATGCCGTCGGCCCCCGACAAAGCATCCTGCTCCTGGGCGGCCTGTAGCTGTCCCCACCCGCGGACAACTACCTCGATGTCTCCCCTAGTTACCTCTTTTAGAGCCATGACATAGGTGCTCTTGTCTTCGTTTGAAAGCGCCTTAACGCCCCAATACCCGACACCTACGATAGCTAGAATCACTATGGGTATGACTACCCATCTCACCGGAAATCGACGCATGCTACGTTCCTCCCCCACAAGCGCTTCTGGAAAATCTATGTAACATCCTCCACATGTCTATAGACGAAGCGTGGCACTCCTTGTTCCCAAAATCCAAAAGAATCGAAAGGCCCGGCGGCGTGTTGCCCCGAGCCCTTCTAGAGAGGTTGTCGCCTCGCTTAGCCGCATTCTGCGACGACTCTGCGCTCTGCGGCGTCTTGCCTGCCTAGCGTTACCTTGCGCCACGTTTGCCGCTTGTTGCCGGCCAATATCGCCTAGTCTCACGTTATCCTGCGGCGTTCTTACTCGCCTCTCGTTTTCTTACGTTATCCTTGCGGCGTTCTGCGATGTCATGCCGAGTTGCCGCCTCTAGTAATCCATGTCAGGTGACGGTGGATACGGAGGCGCGGCCTTCTCCTTCTCGGGCTTCTCCGCGATGAGCGCCTCTGTGGTGAGGACCATCGAAGCTACCGAAGCCGCGTTCTCTAGGGCGGACCTTACCACCTTCAACGGGTCGACTACGCCGGCCTTTGCGAGATCCATGATCTCACCTGAGAGTACCTCCAAGCCCCAACCGGACTTGCCGCTCTCCTTAACCTTCTCGACGATAACCGAGCCTTCCAGGCCTGCGTTGGAGCAGATCTGGCGCAAGGGCTCTTCCAAAGCGCGCCTCACGATGCTGGCGCCTACCTTCTCGTCGCCTTCCAGCTGCAGCTCATCCACCACACTCTGGACGTTAACGAAAACAGAACCGCCGCCGGGGATCATACCTTCCTCGACGCCTGCCCTGGTGGCAGCCAAAGCGTCTTCGAAGCGGTGCTTCTTCTCTTTCAACTCAGTCTCGGAGGCAGCGCCAACCTTGATAACAGCGACGCCACCGGCCAACTTGGCCAGACGCTCCTGGAGCTTCTCACGATCGTAATCGGAATCGCTCTCTTCGAGCTCCTTGCGGATCTGGGCGATCCTTCCCTGGATATCCGGGCTCTCGCCTTTACCTTCGACGATGGTGGTCTTCTCTTTGGCCACGCGGACTCTTGCCGCTTCGCCGAGCATATCGAGGTCTACATTCTCCAGCTTGATGCCGACGTCATCGGAGATGAACTTGCCGCCGGTTAAGGCAGCGATGTCGCCGAGCATGGCTTTCCGCCTGTCACCAAATCCGGGTGCTTTCACTGCGCAAACCTGGAGAGTACCACGAATCCTGTTGACAACCAACGTGGGCAGAGCTTCGCCTTCCAGGTCTTCAGCGATGATAAGTAGAGGTCTGCCGCTTCTCGCCACTTTCTCAAGCAACGGGAGAATGTCCGCCACTGCACTGATCTTCTTCTCGTAGATGAGGATCAGAGGATTCTCCAACTCGGCTTCCATGGTCTCTGTGTTGGTCACAAAGTAGGCCGAAAGGTATCCGCGGTCGAATTCCATTCCTTCAACGACGTCCACGGAAGTCTCAGTCCCCTTGGACTCCTCGACCGTGATGACTCCATCCTTGCCGACCTTGTCCATAGCGTCGGAGATGATTTGGCCAATTTCCTTGTCGTTTCCGGCGTTAGCGGCAATATGAGCTATGTCTTCTTTGCTTTCTACCGGGTTGGCCATTTTCTTCATCTCTTCGATGGCACGCGCGACTGCTTTGTCGATGCCTCTCTTGATGAAGATGGGGTTGGCGCCGGCGGCTACGTTCCTGAGGCCTTCTCGCACGATAGCCTGAGCGAGGACCGTGGCTGTGGTGGTGCCGTCACCTGCCACATCGTTGGTCTTGGAGGCGACTTCGCGGCAGAGCTGGGCACCCATGTTCTCATAAGGATCTGCCAGTTCAATCTCTTTGGCTACTGTTACGCCGTCTTTGGTGATAACCGGGGAACCAAACTTGCGGTCTAAGACCACGTTCCTGCCCTTAGGTCCGAGGGTGACCTTCACGGCGTTGGCTACAGCGTTCACGCCGGCCTCGAGGGCTTTGCGGGCATCCACATCGTAAATAATCATCTTTGCGGGCACTTCTATGAATCCCTCCTAGCGGGTAAGTATTTGCGGGCTACTGGGTTTTGATGGCCAAGATGTCCTGCTCGCGCACGACCAGGTGCTCCTCGCCATCAATCTTGACTTCACTGCCGCTGTACTTAGAGTAGATTACCCTGTCGCCTACCTTGACTTCGGGAGTGAGTTTTGTCCCGTTATCCAGAATGCGGCCGGGTCCAACCGCGACGACTTCGCCTTCTTGCGGCTTGTCTTTAGCGGTATCGGGAAGCACGATCCCTCCCTTAGTCTTCTCCTCTGCCTGGATTGGTTTAATCACAACGCGGTCGGCCAGTGGCTTTAGTACCAAGAAGAAACCCCCCTTGTGAAGTTGTACGGGTCGCTGCTGTGCAATACGTTCTGTGCCAGACGCTACCCTGTTGTTAGCACTCCAAGTGAGCGAGTGCTAACT
This sequence comes from Bacillota bacterium, assembly GCA_036802545.1. Taxonomy (GTDB): domain Bacteria; phylum Bacillota; class Sulfobacillia; order Fermentithermobacillales; family Fermentithermobacillaceae; genus DULO01. The sequence goes on from DAIRWA010000027.1 coordinate 6,526, forward strand.
GAGGAATATTATAGATAGAGCGCAATACGGTTGTCAATATCGGCGAGGTGATGTTGGCCTGGTGATGTTGTTCCTGCGTTTCGTTACGACCAGGAAGTTCGTGAAAGTTTCACATCCATTCCCCGTACCGACTTATATACAGCTTCTTGACTAACTGCACGCACACACCGTATCCAACTAGGATCGCGGCTAGCCACGGAACATAGACAAGCGGTAACCGGAACATATCGATACCAACCGCAAGACCGCTAAAGCCGACACCAAGCGCCAGGGCTGCCACAATGAACGTCGACAAGAACAGCGGCCATGATGGCTTGCTCTGGAAGAACGGAATCTTGGCGGTACGGATCATGTGAATGATCAACACCTGGGAAACCGTGCCAAACACGAACCAGCCGCTCTGAAACAATGGCGACAACTCCACAGTATTGGCGCCAATGGCCCACCACATGACAGCAAAACACAAAAGGTCAAAAACAGAGCTTATCGGACCCAAAAACGCCATGAACGTCTTAATCGACCCGGTCTCCCACTTGCGCGGCTTTTTGATATACTCCTCGTCCACGCTGTCAAATGGGATGCCCATCTGAGAGAAATCGCAAAGAAGGTTTTGGGTCAGTATCTGCACCGGCAGCATAGGCAGAAAGGGAAGGAAAACGCTGGCTACGATGACCGATATCATATTTCCGAAATTGCCGCTGGCCGCCATCTTGATGTACTTCATGACGTTGCCGAAGGTATGGCGACCTTCAACGACGCCTTCCTCAAGCACCATCAAGTCCTTTTCTAGCAGGATGATATCGGCTGTCTCTTTGGCGATGTCCACAGCGCTGTCCACCGAAATGCCTACGTCAGCCTGACGCAGCGGGGGAGCGTCGTTGATGCCATCGCCCATATAGCCCACCGTATGCCCTGCGGTCTGAAATGCCTTAACAACCCGTTCCTTTTGAGACGGCGACAGCTTTGCGTACAAATCGCAAGTCCCCAATACACCTAGTAACTCGGCGTCATCCATCCGCTCCACGTCGCGCCCCGTCAGCAAGCGAGACGTATTCACGCCCACCTTGTCGCAAACCTTCACAGCCACGCCTTCACTGTCCCCCGTAAGGACAACTGTGCGCACCCCGTGTTCGCGGAGCGCGGTAATGGCTGCCTTGGCGCTTTCTTTCGGCGGATCGAGGAAGCCCACAAACCCGATCAAGACCATATCCCGTTCATCGCTAACGCCAAAAGTCCCGCTCTCTGGAACTTCGTTCTTCTGGGCCACGGCAATCATGCGCAGGCCATCGGCGTTATGCTTTGCGTAGGTTGCCAATGCCGCGCGACGGGTTTCCTCGCTCATGGGCAAGACTTGCCCGTTCATCTCCACGAAAGATGAAATGGCTATAGTCTCCTCCACCGCGCCCTTTGTGATGAGTTGGCGTTTTCCGCTTTTGTCCGTCAGAACCACACTCATCCTGCGGCGCGAAAAGTCGAAGGGAATCTCGTCCACTCGCTTATAAGCGCTAGGGATACCCTCAAGCCCGCTACGCACGGCCCGGTCGATAATGGCGAGGTCAATTAGATTCTTGAGGCCGGTCTGGAAATAGCTGTTGAGATAAGCATGGCGCAGGATACGGGCGTCGTCTTCACCATGCACGTTCATGTACTTCTCCAGTACGATCTTGTCCTCGGTCAGCGTCCCTGTCTTGTCGGTGCAAAGCACGTCCATTTCGCCGAAGGTCTGTATGGCGCCAAGAGAACGGACAATGACTTTGTGTTTGGACATGGAAACGGCACCCTTAGCCAGTGTTGAGGTCAAGATAACAGGCAGCATTTCCGGTGTAAGGCCCACGGCGATGCTAATGGCAAAGAACAGGGCGCTCACCCATTCACCCTTCGCGAGCCCGTTGATCAATAATACAACAGGAACCATGACAATCATCATCCGGATCAGAAGGCCGCTAACCGCATCCACACCACGCTCAAAGCTGTTTCGCGCCTTGTCTCCGGACAGGGATTCTGCCATGGACCCAAAATAAGTGCTGTTGCCCGTCGTCAGCACCACGCCGACAGCGCTGCCGCTTACGATGTTGGACCCCATGAAGCCGATATTTCGCAAATCCGTCAGCGCGTCATCCTGCGTGTTTCGGACGTCGCTGTATTTCTCTACGGGGTTGGATTCGCCGGTCAGCGCTGCCTGTGCCACAAAGGTGTCTTTTGTTGACAAAAACCGTAGGTCCGCCGGAAGCATGTCGCCTGCCGAAAGCCGGACAATGTCACCCGGAACCACCTCGTCCATCGGAATTTCAGTTATCTTTCCATCGCGCCAGACGTCTGCCGTGTTTGAGATCATTCTCGACAGCTTTTCGGCAGCGGCGTTGGACCGTTCGCTCTGCACAAAAGCGACCAGACTGGAGAGGGATACCAGCGCCAAAATGATAGTGACGGTGAGATAATCAGGTCTTGCCGACACGACAACATCAGTAAAGTACGTGATTGCGGCGATGATAAGCAGGATGATGTTGAAGGGGTTCAGGACCGCTTCCCTTAGCCTGTGCAGCACCGTGTTCTTATCTCCTGCGGTGATTATGTTTTTACCGTGCACATCCTGCCTGCTTTCAGCTTCTTCGCTTGTAAGACCCTCAGGCCTGGCATGCAGACGCGACAGCAACTCCTCGGCTGAAAGGAAAGCATAGGAACGGAGTCTTTGTTCAGCGCTGTTCTTCTTCTCTTGAACTTGCCTGCCACGAGTTCTCTTGCCCATGAATTTCACTGGAATCATTCCTTCCTTGAACAGGATTCCCCAGTGAAAACACTAGAAGGCGAAAAAGAATCGCCCCAATAGACAGCGACATACTCGGGGGGCAATTAGCACATCAGCGCAGTAGGTGCACAATGGACAATGCGCAATGGCCCGCAAAAGGCGCCGCCGCTTGGCCCATGTTTCCACTCGGGGGTTCTAAGTCCTTAAGCGAACTTTGGGGATTGTCCATTGTCTCACATCCTTCGTAGGTAGGTTTTGCGCGAGGCAGTCCAACCTGTCAAGTATACCGCAAAGACATAGGAATGTCGCCCTGCCCTAAGCCGATATGTCTGCAGTGATGTTTACCTGGTGACGATGAGGTCCGCCATCTGCTCGTACTTTTTCTCGCCTATTCCGGGTACGGCGACGATATCGTGCGGACTCGCAAAAGGCCCGTTCTTGTTGCGGTGCGTGATGATGGCGTTTGACAAGGACGGTCCAATGCCGGGCAAGGCATCCAGTTCCGAAGCAGTAGCGGTGTTTATGTTGATGGGAAAACGAACCCCGGTACCAAAGCCGCCTAATGACCCGCCGGAGCCTCCGTAACTTGCGCTTCCTCCTGACCCAGTACCCGAGCCTCCGGTCCATCCCGACGGTAACTCTTCTCCCTTCCGAGGCACATAGACCTTGTCCGAATCACGCAGAACAGCGGCTAAGTTAAGCAAATCCAGATTCGCGTCCGGCGCGGCTTCCGCCGCTTCTACGGCCTCATGGACTCGTTGTCCTTCTTTCAACTGGTAGACTCCCGGCTTCACCACCGCCCCTGCCACGTGCACGACTATTGTGACGCCATCGGACGGGTCGTCACCGGTGTCTGGCGGGTACCCTGATCCGCCCGGGTCTGAGTTGCCAGGGCCCTCGGAGCCTGTGCCGCCTGCACCTGACGGACCTTGACCATGTGGCGTGCTGCCGTCATAGTCCGTCCTCGGGCCATTCGGAGACGAGGGCTCAAGGGCAAGCACAGAGGACGAGGGCCATACCCCATGCCACCATATGCTGATAGCCCCTATGATGAATAAGGCGGATACCAGGTAAATCGCGATATCGGCGCGGAGACGTTTCATGAACCTAGTCTATCATATTTTCCAGTTGCTGGCACTCCCATGGTTGTGTCGTCACATCGAGGGTGGAGGTACGGACAGGACAGATTCCACCCGACTAATCCCCCGTTGACCCTCACGTTACGTGATAGTCTACGGTTATCATTGGAGGTGAGAACACAGCTCTGGCCGTTCACGGCGGACTGCGGTTGATGGTCATCGCGTTGTATAAAGACGGGCCGTAGAAAGGAACACGCGCTTAGAGCGTACCCACACAGCTGTTTAGCCGTGCTCGCTCGCCTCCGGAGGTGAGACAGCGGTGTCCACAGGGCACACTAATCCTCTGGAGGCGATCAACGTGCCCTCGGGTGCAGACTCCAAAAGCCAGATCGGTTCACAAGCCTCAACACAGAACGTTCGGGAGCAGATGCCGGTCCCAGACAAAGCTGGGGCGAGCATGCCCGGTCCCGGATCCCTGACCGAGGTTATCACGGTGTTTGAGTTCTACAGGGACGAAGCCGCAAAATGCGCGGAGGCTGAGGCCTGCCTGGGCGGATGCGTCTTCTTGGCGTCGGCTCTTGAAGCGTCCCTCCTGGCCATGACCCGTTGCTTTCCCGAAGAAGTAGCTCACTTCGTGGAGGCTACCGGCACAAGAGGGCTTTCACGTCCGCCAAAGGATTGGGGACTGTCTCAACTCCTGTTGGTGGCAAGAGGGCTGGGATGGCTCCCCAACAGCGAGAACGAGGACGCGAGACTGGACCCAACCAAAGCTAAGGTCGGGGACCTTGTGGACGTCGTGAGAGTGGTCCGAAACCTCATACACCCGGCCATATACCTCAGGGAATACCCAGGCGAACAGCTGGATTGGAAGGCGCTGGAAGTCTCGTTCCGCATCCTTGACGCAAGCTGCTCCTGTCTAGCGGCCAAGCTAGAAGACGCGATGAAATTAATGACTACAGCCTCACCAAATGGTGTTGAATCCCCATCTTTCT
>DAIRWA010000027.1:11367-13399 GCA_036802545.1 Bacillota bacterium
CCGGGATAGAGTCGAGAGCACTGCCAGTGCGCCCTCGAGCCTCTTATCGTCGTATTGCACGAAAGAATCGTCAAGAAAGAGAGCAAAACCGCTCTTTTTGATGATTAACTCGGCGATTGCCACCCGAAGAGCGAAGTAGCACTGATCCAGAGTGCCAGATGACAATGTGTCTATCCCTACTACCTCTCCCGTGTCCGGATGCACTACGCTCATCCGGAGTTCCGCGGAAACCTTAAGGGATTGGTATCGTTCCGAGGTTATGGAAGCAAGCAGCTCTCCGACCCTCTGATTGAGGATCGGCGCAAACTCCCTGCGTATGCCTTTCGATAGGTTGTCCAAGGTGTCATGAGCCAGATCCAAAGCGTCTCTTTCCAAAGACATCTCGCTTTCCAGTGCGCGGTACCTGGCGATCTCCTCCTCGACTGCCGCAAGCGCACGGCCTTCTTCGGTCCTTATTCGTATGCCGCTTTGCAGGGAGGCCAAATCTGAGTTGACTGCGGCCAGACGCTCCTTTACCTCGTCGAGCCGCAGCCGATTTTCGTCGTATACCTTCTGGTTTGGAATCGGTGGAGATGAGGATGGAGCACCGCCTTCGCACGGTGGCAAAGAATTCGAAGATGACGCATCCGAAAGCGTCTCGCCTAGGTACTCCCCAGAATCCCGCCGCTCGTGAGCACGTCGAAGGAGCGGTGTGGTCTCTCCCAAAGATGCCTCAAGTTCCTCTAATTCGGATGCTAGTTCCTTAAGCGAACGCCCCTCAAGAAGGGCCTCTTTGCGCCGGAGGATCTCATTCATACTCCTTTTCATATCATCGTATTCTTCTTTGGCCTTGGCCTTATCGAAAAGCTCCGAAGAGGAGACAACTCCGGCTGATGCCAATAGAGCGCGTTCTTTCTCCTCCAAGCCGGCAAGCCTGGTCCGGAGCTCTTCAAGCAGCTTTTGCGTCTCCTGAACCCTCTCAGAAGCGACACTCTTGGCCTGTGACGCAGAAGTCAATGAACGTAGGTCCGCCTTCAGCGACTCGACTGCCCCATCGCTCACAAACTCGTTAGGCCCAAGGGTCCCCGAGACTCGCAAGACCGATACCAGGTCTTTCTCAATCGCGGCATAGTCCTGAGATGCCTCAAACCAATAGTCCTGAGCGACATCGAATTTGTCCTTGGCGCTCTTGTATCGGGCCCTCACGGCCGCCGCCTCCCTGGCAAAAGCCCTCAGTTGTTCGGGCGACGACACACCGAGACCCTCCAGGTAGTCCGAACGAGCCTGCCGGGCTTCTTCTACGCACGTCTCCTGCTCAGTTACCAGTCTCTCTTTCTCGGTCAATACCGCTTCGTCTTCTCGCCGGGCTGTGGCGGCCTTGTTCTGTCGATAGATGCCGAGAGCGAACGCCGCCACGGCTATGACAAAAGCCGGAATCGACCATGGACCTCCCATCACCGTCAGCACGATTGCGATCCCAAGGACCCCAAGCGAGAGGCCGTACAGCGGACCCGATGCCGACGCTCCCCCGGGACTCCTGGAGGCAACCTGGGACCTTGCTCGTTCCGCCTCAACCTCCAAGGTGTCTTTCTGCTTCTCCGCTATGTAGACTGTAGACTGTAGTTCTTCTGCCTGTCTTATGGTCTCTTCGCCCAGTTCCCTATCTAAGAGACCGCATGACCTCGTCTCCTCTTCGGCGGCTCGCAGTACCCTTCTGGCATCGTTAGCCACCCTTTGCCCTCTTGTCGCCGCCGCCTTGGCCGAAAGGTACCGCGCATACATTGATGCTATAGCCGCTTCATCCGTGTTTGCGTCTCGGACCTTGGAAAGGCGCTGAAGGGTTCCATCATGAGTCCTAGCCTTGTCACGCAAGACGTCAAGTTCCGCTTCGACCTCACAGCACCTGACCTCCAAGGATTGCTTTTCTTGAAGGCTCAACTTGTATGCCTCTGTCGCGTCTTTGGGCACGTCTTTGGCCCATTCTCTGGCGGACAGGGACTCGCGCAGTTCCTCTGCCTTCTCGTCAAGGGCGGTCACCCGGGCCACCAGGTCC
>DAIRWA010000028.1:0-13257 GCA_036802545.1 Bacillota bacterium
AAGAGTAACCAGCCTAGTCTGCGTGGGCGACCGCGTCACCCTTGACCGCCTAGCACGTCGCATTGCCCCCAGTCCGTGGCAGGGGTCGAGGTAGTCACGCGGGTAAACGTTTAACATTCCCGGTCTGAAAAACGGGGTTCTAAGGCGCTCACTCGCCATTGAGCTTACTGAGTCGCTTGGGAGGTCGCTGCACGCCAAGAGTGAGGATATCGTCTAGGATCATGTGTCTCAGCGTAGAGTAACACGGTGCCGATCATCAAGAAGCAGCCGGGCATTCCGGCTGCTTCCCTTATGTCATCTTAATCCGTACCCCGGGCCAACCCGGCCAAAACCTACTTCAGCGAAAACACATGCTTGCTGAAGTGGTCCCCGTCCTTCGCGCTTATCAGATACACCTCAAGAGCCTCGGGATCTTCTGCGGCCAAGATCCGGGAATCCACGCAGAATCCGAACGATTCCCAGCCCATGCCCAGGGTGGACATGGAATAGCTCTCGAAGATCTCTGAGCCATCCGTCGCCGTAAACCTAAAGTTCACCGTACCTTCGAAAGCCGCCGCGGAACCGAGGACATATAGGTTTCCTCCATCCCAGTCGAACCCGGGCTTCGGCGTCTGCAGGAACACCTGCTCGCCCTTTACCTCCATCATCCTGGCTATTACCGTGGCCGCCTCCGACCTCTTTAGGCCGTTCTTCGGACCGAAACTGTCATCCGGATAACCTTTGATGAGCCCGCGCTTCGCCGACAAAACGGCGGCATCGCGGTACTTGGCCTGGATTTCTTCCAAGTCTGTGAAAGATACCTCGGGCAACTCCGGTTCGAATTCAATCTCCGGATGTGCGGTTCGATAAGCATCCGACGCTTTCACCAGGATGTAAGCCATTTCTTCCCTGGGTATGACCTCGTCGGGCAGAAGCAGAGGGCCGTACTCGGAAGGGACGATCATCTCGGCGAGAATGGCCCGCTGAATGTATGAGGCCGCCCAGTGGGATTCCACATCAGTGAAGGGCACTTCGACGCCGCCTGTCACTTCGGGAGCCTTAACCGCTTCTACAAGCATCTTGATGAACTCGGCCCTGGTTACTTCGTCTTCCGGATGGAAGAGGTCGTCCGGATAACCCGCGATGATGTCCAAAGACTGGAGGATCAGGATCGAACCTCCTGCCCAATGCGGGGCAACATCGTCCATGGGAGTGAAGATGGCGTCCCAATCCGGGCCGACCGGGTCGGTCATGTCAATGTGACCGCCCAAGGAATCCACCGGTTCACCTTCAATTTCAACCAGGATTGAAGACACGTTTTGGAACTGGCACGCAGTGTTGGCTATAGCCGTGAGCACCGCGGCTTCTCCGGGTGAGCCGACGTTCAGATTTCGCAGCTCTTGACTGAAGTTAATGGTAGCGACTTCGTTCTCAATGGAAACGCCGAGCACCTTCGTTGTGTTCGGTATGGAGGTCATAAACGGACTGCCCGGCACCCCTGCTATGAGGGCCTCCAGGGCCGCCTCAACCGGCGTGGTGGTTTGGGGGACGAGATAACCCACCGGATGAACATACACGCCGCTCAGAAGATACATCGGATAATATACTGTAAATCGGGTCCATTCAGATTCGGTGGCGAAAGCGTTCGTTGCCGGAACCAGTACCTGCGCCGCTATCAGCGCGATGACCACGACCGGGATTGCCCACCTCATGTGACGCGATCTGTTCTTGCCTACAAGGGCCGCATTCTGGTTACTGTAATTCGCCATTGGGTCCTCTCCTTTGCTTTTGTGATTCGGACACCGGCCTGAAAGCGCTTTCTCACTTAACGAACCAACCACCAACCGGCCCTGAAAGTCATCCGATTCCAACCGGCTACTTACTTCGTTGCTAGACGGTACCCAGGCCAGTCGGTTTGCCAAAGGACTGGCCAGTTACTCAATTAGACTCATTATGCCAGCCAGAGGTTCCAAGCGGGGCTTATCTGTCCTGGGTCGTTCTCGGACAACCCGCCCTACCCTTCCGGATCTAGACGAAAGTGCCCGCTAACCTCTTCGCGCCAGTACCCCAAAGCATTGTCTTCTACCGGCCGGCCGCCTCCGTGATGGATGACGAGGGGAGTGCCATCCCTGGTCCGTTTGTCCGAGACTATGCCTATATGATCGTTGTGTCTGCCGAATATGACAATGTCTCCCGGCCGCCACTGGACCAAATTGTCCCTATCCCAAGGTATGATGTCTGTGGTCAGCGACTCAGCGTTCCTCGTGAGAAACGCGGCGATGTTGGGGACTCGTCGGAAATCAATGTTGGGATCGGGGCGGCCTTCTGTCCGTGGGTAATGCTCCACATTTTTGGCGATATCCGCATCGATGCGAGACTTCAGGTCATAATCGGCTTCGCTTAGAGCGCGCCATACCAGATCAGTACAAACGCCTTCGGTCTCCGGCGGATAACCCCCGTCGTAGTAAGCGCTCTTATAGACAGGCCGTGCCTGGACCTGGGCCCGAGCGCCTTGAAGGATGTCTAGGGAATCATCCTGGCCGTTGGAGTTTCGGTCTATCCCCGAGAGGATTTGCTCCACCTGGATAGGCGGACGAAAAGACAGCAAGAAACCTCTCTTGTAAGCATACCTGGCCCCTGCGGTTAACCCAACCACAATGAGCGCAATCCAGAAGAACAATCTCGGAATCGGTCTGCTTCCTGTTCTGCCGCCATCTCCCAGACGACTTCGACATTTTCGCCGTTTACTCATACCATGTAGACGTCCACCCTGTTGATTTGGTTCCTTTTTACCGTCACCAAAGCCTATGTCTGGGTTCCAGCTGTAAAACCCGCGAAGCTCGATGGTATAGCGTAGGATTCAACAGGCTGTCCGCATGCGGGCTGCATCATAGACGGCGGCACACACGGCATGTTCACCAGGATACTGGGCTCGACAGACCGTGCCAGAGCGTAGCAACGATCTGGAATCAGGAGGATAAGGTGAGTCGTAGTTGATCGGACGCGGCCGATTACGGCGTTCATAGTCAAGCGGCAGATAAGTTTAGTGGTAGATAAGTCTCGAGGCAAATACGCAGCATGTCGTGGTTCGCCTGTCAGAGCGGTCTATCGCAGCTTCTCCAAATCCGACTGTTCCAGCGTCCTCTCAAGAAAAGCGACAAGCTTTTGCATGGTCTCGGGACCGATGGCGTGTTCCATGAGACACGCCTCCTCTTCCGCCGTTTCGTGGTCGACGCCTAGAACGCTTTCGAGGAAGGTGCGCAGTACTTGATGCCTTCGGTGGATCTTCTTCGCTTCAACGAGGCCCTGAGAGGTCAAGGTAATCTTGCCGTATCTCTCCTGGTCCGCTAAACCGCTTGACTTTAGAGTCCGCACAGCTTCGCTAGCGCTGGCTTTAGCCACGCCGAGCTTGGCGGCAAGATCCGTGACTCTAACCGCGTCTTCATCTTCGGAAAGCGCCAGAATCGCTTCCAGGTAGTCCTCTATGGATGAGGTAAGGGTGTCGCGCATATTCATCCTCTTCAACGCTTTTCTTGATTATCCTGCCCAGGCCACGGCTGGCTAGAGCATAACCCGAACTCATAGACGCTAGCCCCGATCGACCCCAGGGGCGAACAAACAGCAGCCAAACAGTACAACATGTCCTTGCACCCTTCACAGTGATTCCTGTATAGTAAATAGAACAGGAGTTAGGCCCCCCTAACTCTAGCTTTAGGCTCCCACCGCGGAATGCGAACAGGCGCGGATGCCTATACATCAGAGAGATGGTGGTGAACAATGTCAGACGCCAGACAAACCGGGCCGTTTACTGTCGCTCTTGTTGGCCAGCCTAACGTGGGCAAGAGTGTCATAATGAACCTGCTCACCGGAGCGGGGGCAGTCGTATCCAACTACCCTGGAACAACGGTGGAGATAACGGAAGGTTGGCTGCAATCGGTCAAAGCGATCCGAGTGATCGACGCGCCCGGCACTTACAGCCTTCACTCAGACACACCTGAGCAGCGTGTCACACAGCGAGTTCTCCTTCAAGACAAGGTTGACCTGATCGTCAACATAACTAACGCCCGGAGCCTCGCTCGAAGCCTCTATCTGACACTGCAGCTCATTGATCTTGATATCCCCACAATTCTAGTCCTAAACCAGCTGGATATGGCCGAAGAGGCCGGAATTATCATAGATGTACCTGAATTGACCGACCGTGTTGGCCTACCGGTGATACCCATGGTCGCGGCGAAGGGCTTCGGACTCCCCGAGCTTAAGGATCGTATCCTTGACGCGTATATGACCCTATCATCTGGAAACGCCGGTAAGCGTAGCCAGTATCTCGGCCGTTCAATCCGGTTCTCGACCGAGGTTGAGTCGGTAATCGATTTCCTGGCCGCCCGCATCGCTGAAACCGTCCCCAAGGAAGACGGCAAACACGGACATCATCCCGCCAGAGCGCTGGCGATTCACCTGCTAGAACATGACCGTATGGACGAGGAAATGCTAAAGATTTACCCGGAGCTAGGTCCCATGATTGAGCATCTTCAAAAAGAAATGGCATCGGGACATCCCCCCTGTGCAGGGTGTTACAGAGGATGTTCGTTTTGCCCCATGAGCGACGGTCATCCGGCTTCGCTAACGTGCCTTGAGCGCACCAAGGCGGCCCAGGGGTTGACAGCGGCGGTGCAAGCCCGGGCTCCGCGTTCCACGGCTACTGGACTCCGAGCCCACCTTGAGCGCCTGCTAGACACCCCGATAACCGGTCTGCCGATTCTCGCGCTGATCCTATGGGTCACGTTGGGTGGCGTCATCAAGTTCATGGATTTCGCAGAGCACTGGGTATCGATAGCCACATCACCTTTGGCTGCGTGGTTCACTGCCGCGGCGGCCGGAAAGACCGGCCTCCTTCGAGCGTTGCTGCTTTCAATCCCGGGAGGGATTCTCCTCCCCTTCGCGGTAGTCTTGCCCGCTATGATAGGCATCTATGTGGCTATGGCCGTGCTAGAGGATAGCGGCCTCTTATCCAGAGTCGCGGTTGGCATGGACAAGGTCATGTCCTTCTTCGGACTTCCGGGACAATCGACCATCCCTATACTCCTTGGCTTCGGATGCAAAGCCCCGGCAATATTGGGAACAAGAGCCCTCCCCGGACGGGAACAGCGTTTCATCGTCTCGGCTCTATTGGCCATCACAGTGCCTTGCGCCGCTAGCCTCGGTATCATAGCCGGACTAGGTACGACCTTCGGCGCTCGGCTCTCAGTAATTTACGGCTCTATGGCGGTGGCTTTTGTCGCACTGGGACTGGCCTTGGGGCGATTGTCAAAGAACCCCGAGCGCCATCTGGTCCTGGAGATGCCGCCACTGCGCCTACCCGTCATTTCCAACGTTGTATCCAAGACTTGGATGCGCCTACAAGGCTTCTTCGGACACATGCTTCCACTGCTCGTGATAACCAGCATAGTTATTCAAATGCTGCTTGACCTAGGATTACTGAGCGGCCTGACCAAGGTCAGCGCGTTTAGCCTGGAGTGGTTTGGAATACGTGGAGAAGCGCTGATGGGGGTGGCGGTGTCCATCGTGCAAAGGTACATGGGACCGATGGTGCTGATGAACTTGCCGCTTTCCGCTCGAGAGGCCACTATCGCAGGGGCAATGGTGTCGGTATCCATGCCGTGCCTGCCAGTATCTGTCCTCATAGGTAAGGAACACGGATTGGGAACGCTGGCCAAGATATTCGGAATAGCGCTCCTCCTGTCCGTAAGCCTTGGAGTCATTTTGCACCTTGTACTGCCAGCATTCTAGGAAAGGGATGGAAGATGCCGGCCGGACGTCGGTATCCGTGAGATCGCGAAGCGTTTAATTACGAAACAGCGTCACAGCGCAAAAAGGGGGTACCGCAATTGAAACTAGCTGACGCCAATCCGGGGGATCGACTGGTTATAGCATCGGCCGAAGGCCAAGGGAGCCAACGAAGACTGTGGGACTTGGGAATTATGCCCGGAACGACTGTCAGGGTGCTTGCTCGCCACCCATTGCGAGGCCCCGTTGTGATCGCGGCAGACGGTATCCAAGTGGCAATCGGACGCGGGTTGGCCACTAGGATCAATGTATCCAAAGTCCGACGCTAGATTGAGGTTCGCCCATGACCGGTTCGATGTAAGATGGCGACTCGTCTTAGTCCCTATGCAACCCGAGAACCCTACGAACATCACGCTCGGACAGCGCGACAGCCGCGGGAATCAAGACTAGCTGGAGGATTACTCCCGGAAGAGACTCAGTAAAGGCGGCAACTAGCGGCGCCCATATCGGCACTCTGTCGTAGCCAAGGAAAGGGAAGACGAGGAAGGCCGATAATCCATACACAATTCTTCCTCCAAACATGGCTCCAAGCAAAGAGGGAATCACCCCTAGCCGCGCCTTCTCGTACAACAAGCTCGAGATGAGGCCGTAAGTAGCCAGTTCAAAGACCATGAACCACGCCGTCGGGAATGGCGGAGGCATACCTGTCATCACGCCGCTTAGCAGAGGGGTAACAAAACCGACGAGCATGGCCCTGGCCGGACCGCAGTAGAAGCCCGAAAGAATAACGGGTATATGCATAGGAAGAAAGGTCTTGCCGAGTCCCACGGCGTGGAACATGATGGGCACCAAGACTCCCATGGCGACAAGAAGCCCTCCCAAAGCGGTCTTTCGAAGATCTCGATTCATCCTAATCCTCCCCCCGGCCCAAAACCCGGAGATTCTTGCGCTGTTTCGTAGGCGTTTACTGCTTCTTGAGCGGAGGTTTCAGGTCGTCAATCCAGATATACACAGAGACCGCGACGATTACTAAGAGCCAGGTCCTCGCAAAGAACAGCGCAAGGAGAACCCAGAGCCAGGAAACCGCCGTCTTGTGCCGAGCGATGAAGTCCTTCAAAGTCCGTCCTCCTTTCGTCTAGGAAGGGAAAACCATCGTAATCTGCGAGCCATGCGCTCCGCATGCGCGGCATCGAGGCGTATGCGCTTGTCGCATAGCGAGGCAAGCGAACCATGTAGTCTACCCTTCATTAGCGCAAGGTCGATTCTGGCGTTGGACCACAGTTCCGTACGACTCGGCTATCCCTTGGGAGATAGCCTCCACACCCTTTTGTACCCGCCTCGTGGTCAGGGCCTTTCTGCCGACGATCCCATAACCGATGCCCTCATTGGCGCATTCGCCTCGGACTCTAATTTCAGACCTGTCTAGCGTCCAGACATCCACAAAGCCTTCGACCGGCGTTCCGCAATCCGAGAACTCGAACTCCCAGGTATCGTCATATGTCCCCAAATACGGTGTCCATAGTCCCGACCCGGTGAACGTGACGTAGAGGCTGTTTTCAAAGGGTTGGATGGCATCATCGTCTCCGGCAAATCGGACTCTACAGAGCCCTGATGTAATGCACGTTAGTTCATTGGTCAAGGCGCTCCTGAGGGCGGGGGTCATATACTCAGGCACGTCCAGAGTGACGAGCCAATTGCCACGTGGCTTAAGTTTCTGGCACTGACCAGAGCCGTACGCCCTCTGCATGTCGCTACTGACAGATTCGTCCCATTTCCCGGCGAAGAGATTGCCGGCACACGTCAATGACAAGATCCCCAACACGCAGATGAACGCTACTATCCTTATCCTTCTCACAAACGGTATGTCTCTGGCTCTCATGTCCCCCAATCCCTTCCCAATTGCGAGTCCTTACACCAAGAATACCATGAATTGCGATGGTGTTCACACTCACAGCCTATGCCAGTGTACACCGGGTGCTGCCGTCGCCCCATTGCAGGCCCTGGCACGTTTGAAAACAGGCCGCTGCGGCAACCTATCCGCACTATGCCAGAAGCCTCGTTCATTAATGGAGAACACCCGGTAGTTGACGGTGGTTCTTCGTGTGGGAAGTGGCAAATTGAAAACAGCAAATAGCTTGCGTTGTGGGCTTCGGCAAGATATAATCGCTAAAACCTCGCTGCGGAAGTTCGAGCGTGGGAGCAAAATTGAATAGGCACAGGCGATGATCGGGAGCACAGAACGACCTTAGTGCACAGAAAGTCGGCCCCTGGATGAAAAGCCGACCGCGAAAGGATTCTTACCCGCCCGTGAGCCTCCGGTGATGAACCGCGACGGGTAAGTCTGCCCGTTAACATAGACGGGGTTTTGAAGGAAGAATCAGAACCCGGCAGAGCGGGGCTTATGCCCAACTTAGGTGGTACCGCGAAGATTACCCTTCGTCCTTTGAGAGACGGAGGGTTTTTGTATTCCGGCGGTAACAAGACGGACAAGTGCGGAAGTGAGCAAGTACGCAAAGAGCAAGTGTGGAAGGAGTGAGAGTGATGGAAAATTACATCGGTTTCATCGGAGCGGGGAACATGGCTGCATCCCTGATCAGGGGGGCTATTTCGGTCGGCATTGTCGGCCCTGAGGAAATTGTGACCATCAATAAGCAGAACCGGGAGCGAATGGACGCCCTCGTGGCGGAACACGGAATCAGAGAGGCAGGAAGCCTCCGCGAACTCGTGGAACAGTGTCCAACGCTGGTGCTGGCAGTGAAACCAGACCAGGTGCCGGAAGTCTTGGAGGAGCTCTCCCGCATTCCTGCCGACCCCCCAGGCGTTCAGTTACCAACACCCGAAGCCGGACGGCGCTTGCTCATCTCTGTCGCCGCAGGCGTTCCCCTCTCCTATCTGGAGCCGCCCCTTGGGCCTGACTACTCCGTGGTGAGGTCGATGCCGAACATTCCGTCCCAGGTGGCGGAAGGAGTGCTCTGTGTGCCGGTACGTCCGTCGGAACCTCGGAGAGAATCTTGGCCGAAAAGATCCTGGGGGCGGTAGGAAGAGTATTCTGGGTTGATGAAAACCAACTGGACGTGGTCACCGCCCTCTCAGGCAGCGGACCTGCGTACTTTTTCAGATTCGCCGAAGATATGGCAGCGGCAGGAGCTAGGATGGGCCTCGATCCTGAACTGGCCGAACAACTCGCAAGGCACACCCTGTCAGGAGCCGGCCATCTGCTAAAGGGCACGTCTCTTAGCCTTCGAGAGTTGGTCCGCAAGGTGACATCACCTCAAGGCACTACGGCGGCGGCTCTTGAGGTTTTCCAAGGAAAACGGCTCGATCTCATGGTGGAGGAAGCCATGGCTCACGCGGCGGCAAGGTCCAGAGAAATGGCGCAAACGCCGGGACGGCACATCCTCACCAAGGCAGAGAGAGTCATCGTTAAGGTTGGCTCGTCAACAGTCACCGACGCATCAGGGCGGCTGAACGTAAACGTGCTCACGGAACTCGCCCGCCAGATGGCGGGACTTAGGGCTACGGGCAAAGAAGTCGTCCTTGTGTCCTCCGGAGCCGTTGCCGCGGGTAGGGGGCGGGTGCAGAATCGCGGTGCGGAGTCATTGACTGAGAGGCAAGTCTTGTCCGCTGTGGGTCAAGCTATTTTGATGCAAACCTACGAATCTCTATTCGCCCAATACGGCATAACAGTAGCCCAGGTTCTCTTGACTAAAGACGACTTTACCAGTCCAAAACGCTCAGAGATATGCAGAAATACGCTGTCTGAGTTGTGCAGTCGGGGGATCATCCCCATCATCAACGAGAATGACGCCGTATCCTTCGACGAGATCAAGCTAGGGGACAACGATACCCTCTCCGCCAGAGTCGCCGTCTTGGTGTCAGCGGGAGCATTGATCCTGCTCACCGATACAGACGGCTTATTCAGCGCGGACCCAAGGCTCGATCCTGCTGCCACACTGCTACGGACAGTCGAGAAAATCGGTCCGGAAGTCTCTGCCATGGCAATGCCGTCCACAGACCTCCGCGGAACCGGAGGCATGGTCACGAAACTGTGGGCGGCGAACCTGGCTACCGAAAACGGAATACCTACCGTGATTGCTAACGGTGGCAGCATAAACGTCCTTTTGTCTGTTATGGCGGGCAAGGAGACCGGGACTTTCTTCCCCGCCAACGGTACGGAAGCCACCAAGGAAAACTTGAAAACTGGGGGTTTCGCACAATGAGCCGAACAAGTGTCAAGGACATGGCTATCAGGGCAAGGAAGGCCGGTAGATATTTGGCGAGCGCAACCGGAGACGCGAAGAACCGTACCCTTGAGATGATGGCGGAATCGCTGAATGCGAGAGCGGATGACATCCTTGAAGCCAATTACCGGGACATGGAGAAAGCCGTGGCGTCAGGCTTACCCTTACCTATGCAGCGACGGTTGAAAGTGACCGAAGCCAAGCTGGAGTCGATGGCGGTAGGCCTGTTGAACGTAGCGGCCCTGCCCGACCCGGTAGGGCGAACGCTTGAGACTCATAGGTGCCCGAATAGCCTTGAGGTTCAAAAGGTAAGCGTGCCGTTTGGTGTTATCGGGATTATCTACGAGTCCCGGCCCGAGGTAACCGCGGATGCCGCCGCGCTGTGCTTCAAATCCGGCAACTCGGTCATCCTTAGGGGCGGAACCGAAAGTAGCCGATCCAGTCTTGCCATCGCCTCTGCCCTCGTTGCGGCCTTGGAAAAAGGGGGAGCACCGGCAGACTGCGTGCAGTACCTTGTGGATCCGGATCGTTCGGGAGTTGAGGAAATGCTGGGGCTTGGGGGGTACATTGACCTGATGATCCCCCGTGGCGGCGCGAACCTGATAAGCACCGTCGTCCGAAACTCCACCGTGCCTGTGATTGAGACGGGCACCGGCAATTGCCACGTGTATGTCCACGAAAAGGCGGATCCATCCATGGCGCATGATATCGCGGTCAACAGCAAGTGCAGCAACCCGGCCGTATGCAACGCCGCGGAGACACTTCTGGTGGATAGAACCATCGCCCACGGATTCTTGCCGAGGCTAATAGCAACGCTTCAAGAACACGGGGTCGAAGTGCGGGGATGCGGAGAGACGCAGGCGATTGCGCCAAGCGTGGGCGTAGCCACTGAATCGGATTGGGAAACCGAGTATTTGAACCTGACGCTGGCGATTAAAGTTGTCGGCGGCCTAGATGAAGCGGTAGAACACATCTCCAGATTCGGTACTATGCACTCGGAAGCGATAGTAACCGACGATGAAGCGGCGGCTCGTGGCTTCAAGGAGGCCGTCGACGCGGCGTGCGTCTACGTAAACGCCAGCACTCGCTTTACGGATGGCTTCGAGTTCGGGTTCGGGGCCGAGATCGGCATATCCACTCAAAAACTCCATGCGCGAGGGCCGATGGGGCTCTCGGAACTAACGACCTATAAGTATGTGGTGACCGGAGACGGGCAGATTAGGTGAGTCCAAGAATCGGGTGGGAGGCTGGTCGTTAGTCGGCCAGCCACTCCCGGTAGTTACTTGACCTGGGACTTCTGCACTTCACCCTCCACCATACTCCACAGCACGTTGTAGTCGTCGTCGAGAACCACGATGTCAGCGTCCTTTCCCACACCCAGGGCTCCCTTGAAACCCTCAACTCCGGCCACGCGAGCCGGGGTTTCGGCAGTCATCCGCAAAGCGTCCTCGAAGGACACGCCGACTACCCTAACTAGATTCTGCAGGCACTTCACCATAGTCGCACTGCTGCCCGATATCGTCCCATCCGGAAGCCGTGCCAGCCCCGAAGGCTCAATGGTGACCTTCCGTCCCCCATCGTCGTAGATTCCTGGAACGAGACCCGCATACCGGGCTGCGTCGGTGATGACAGCAACCCTATCCGGGCCTTTCAGCTCGATGACCATCCTCATGACCGCCGGGTGGACGTGCAGACAGTCGCCTATCAGTTCGCAAGTAATGCCTTTGTCGGTCAGGACTGCGCCGGGTACGCCGGGGGCCCGGTGGCTTAGCGGACGCATAGCGTTGAAGGTGTGACAGGCCAAGCTCACTCCTGCCCGAAACGCCTCCAGCATCTGGTCGTAAGTTGCGTCAGTGTGGCCGGCTGAGACGGTAACGCCCATAGTCGCCAGGTAACGAATCACCTCGTGAGCCCCGGGCATCTCAGGGGCGATGGTCATCTGGGTAATCGTGCCGTCGGACAGTTCCATCCATTCCTGCGTGAGCTCTAGGTTCGGAGGGATGATGAATTCTTCCGCCATCGCGCCCTTCCGCGCAACGTTTAGGAATGGCCCCTCAAGGTGGGCTCCGATGACGCGGGCACCGTAGACCGGCGCGTCGACGAGGTTTTTGGTTATCGGGAGGAAGCGGTTGAACTGCTCCCTAGAAGCGGTGGAACAAGTCGATTGGAAGGCCGTTGTTCCTCTTTCGGCCAATGCTTTCGCAATCTTTCTTACATCTTCTTCGGCTCCTGAACCCATGTCCAAGCCCATGAAACCATGCAAGTGGATATCTATGAGCCCAGGGATTACGCGGCTATCGCCGACATCTATGACCTGTGCATCTGCATCCGAAGGACATCCTGACCCCATGGAGACGATTTGCCCATCAGACACCTTTAGATACCCCGAGAACGGACGGTCCTTGCCGTAAATCCTTGTTGAAAGGAAAGTAAGATCCTGCGTAGACAACGCATATCCCCCCTTAACCTTAGACTAAAGGGCTCTCTGCCTACAGCCTCATCCACTCCAAGGTGACCTTCTTGACCCGCCCCGTAGGCACCCCGAAGAACTGGGACCCAAACCTCTCGAAATGGATGGGGTCACCGCTAGTATAGAAGTTGTAGGTCGGGGCTTTGCATGAACACTCAGTATGCTGGCCATGCTCGTCCTTTCCTGAGCAGGAACACGCTTGCTTGTGAGCGGCGGTCAAGGTGCGACGCTCCGATAAGACTGCTCTGGCCTGCTTTACAGTCTCCACCGCAGGGTCGACGAAAGTTACTCCCGAAGGGACGTTACGTCTGACGACATCGTGCAAGAGTGGGTAGTGGGTACAACCAAACACTAGTGTGTCGATGCCCGAGTCCTTGTAGACCGAGAGGTATTCCTTGGCGTCTCTCTCCGCCTCCGGCGACTCGGCCTTGCCGGCCTCGACTAGAGGACTAAACGATGGGCAGGCCTTACCGATGACGTTAATCTCTGGATGGAGCTTCTGGATGGCGTTCTTGTGCGCCTCGCTCTCGATGGTAAACTGGGTAGCGATGACGCCCACCTTGTTATTCCGCGTGGTCGCGACAGCCGCCTCGGCTCCTGCTCCGATTACTCCTATCACAGGGAAGGAATACGCGCCTGACAATTCGTCAAGAGCAGCCGCGGTTGCTGTATTGCAGGCTATGATGATGAGATCCACGTTCTTTGTCGCCAGGAAATCCACACATTGCCGGGTCATGCGGACTATCTCCTCACGGGTTCTAGGTCCATAAGGCGCCCGGCCGC
>DAIRWA010000029.1:0-7754 GCA_036802545.1 Bacillota bacterium
GCTACCGTTCAACTTGAGGTATGCGGCAAGTACCGGGTGGATACCAACGATATCCTGGCGCGAGACGCGGTGGGCCCTTCTATTGATTCGCCTACAACAAGAGGCCCGGACTATTGGGATAGGCCGGAAGTATTTGTTACAAGAGAAGTCTTCGACACCATCCTTTCTAAGACAAGGGGATCTCCGTCTCTGGCTGACCTGCCAACTTACGAGGTTCTTGTCTCGCTCTCGCGGATGTCTGAGGCAAGCGCCATAACAGATGAAATCGTAAAGCGACTGGGCGGGAATTTCGCGGTTTATGCGGTACCTGAGTTGAGGAAGGTCAAGACGTCGGGATCGGCGCTCAGATTCCAAGAAACCGGCGCCGAGAGACTAATTCGATTTCAAAGTTTCCTTCTGTCAGGGGTCATTGTTACGGGAAGCGCCTACATCATGCTGGTCCAGGAAAAAAAGAAGATCGGTCTTCTTAGGGTGATCGGGGCCACCAGCAAGGATGTCATGGTGTATGTGTTGACCATTGTCTCATACGTTGCCGTACTGGGAGCCGCAATCGGATTCGCGGCGGCCAAGGTCCTTTCCATATGGGCTCTTTTCGCATCCGAGATCACTATTGGCGAGTGGCTTCACCAGACAGCTTTGGATTTTGTATCGGTGTTTGGCATGTCTTTAGGCATATCCTTAATTCTGGGGGCGATTGTCGGTATCTGGGCGGCGCGCATTCCCAGTGCGGAGGTGCTCAAACGTGAATGAATGGCAGGGACCCATCCTGGCGTGCCATGAGCTTTCCAAGTTCTACGCCATTGGAGACGGTTTGTTTGCCTTATCCAATGTAGAACTCGAGGTGGAGAAGGGTCAGTTTGTTGTCATCATGGGTCCGTCCGGTTCGGGGAAGAGCACGCTCTTGAACATACTCGGCGGAATCGACCGGCCCAGTCACGGCGAAGTTCTTCTAAACGGCCGGAAGTACTCTCGGATGAGCGAGGATGCCTTGGCTGTGATGAGGCGGCGCGAGTTGGGGATCGTGTTTCAGTTCTTCAACCTCTTGCCGGAACTCACCGCGGCCGAAAATATCGGAATGCCCATGAGGCTTGCCGGGATGAATGAGCAGGAAATCATGGCAAGAGTGATGCACCTTCTCGAGGCCACAGGGCTTTCCGGGAGGGCGAATCACTACCCTGTGGAATTAAGCGGCGGAGAGCAACAGCGGGTGGCCATCGCCCGGGCGCTTGGTCCGAAACCCTCAATCGTACTGGCAGATGAACCTACCGGTAACCTAGATTCAAAGCTGTCCCGTGAGATCATGAGGCTGTTCAAGCGTTTCAATGAAGACGAGAACCAGACCTTCGTGGTGGTTACTCACGAGGACGAGTTCTTAGAATACGCGGATATGGTGATCCGGCTAGTAGACGGCGAAATCGCCGAAAGGAAGGCGTGGAATGCGGAAACGTAGGGTTGCCCGACCTCCGGGAACTTCGGCGCCGCCTGCCCTGTCTTGGTCTATGGCTGCTCTTATGTCCAGAAGGCGTCTTGGGCGGGAGCGAGGCGCCGCGGCCATTGTGGCATTGTCGGTATCGTTAACCGTGTCGGCGTCCATGGTGGTTACGGGCATGGTCTCAAAAAGCGGGATTGGCTTCGCCGCGAGGATTGCTTCTGATTCCGAATCGATGTCGTTCGTACGGAAAGCCCTCGCGCGAGCTTACCTTCCTTGGCAGGCAGTGTCGGCTATGGTTGCTTTGACCGCCGCGGCAGCCGTCTCTTGTGTCCTTGCGGTGTCTTTCTTGGGCAGAAAGCGGTCCCTGGGCATTCTGAAGGTCATAGGCGCCACCAAGTCGGATTTTGTGAGGTTGCTGGTTATAGAGTGCGGCTACCTGGGCATGGTGGGCATTCCTGCCGGACTTCTTTATGGGGCGATCCTAAACCGGTTTGCGCTTCGTGCCCCAATTCCGATATCCGCAGTCCCGGTTTCATCGACCCTCGGAATTCTTGCCTTGTGCGTAGGCGCTTTTCTGCCGCTTAAGCTCTTGAGGAACGCCACTTGCGACCAACTGCTGAACAACAAGGCTGTCTACGCCATATCCAACCCATCGTGCGCCGAATGCGGGCTGTGTGGAGGTTTTTGACCAGGGAGGGGTGAGAAGTGGAAAATCGTATCATTGCCGCGGACGTCGGTAGCACCACGACCAAAGTCACGCTCTTCGAGCGAGGGGACGACGGTTGGCGCCTCGTCGGAAAGGCAGTCGCCCCTACTACCGTCGAAGCGCCGGAATTGGACGTGATGATCGGCCTGCGGAACGCAGTGACCAAGTTGGAGAGAAGGACCGGAAGGAAGCTTAGAGACGGGGCAAGGCTTCTAGTCCCTCTTAGGGGCGGCGAAGGGACAGACGCGTTTGTCGCGACCTCTTCGGCGGGCGGCGGGCTTCAGATGCTAGTCACCGGGTTAGTCAAGACCATGACCGCCGAATCGGCCCATCGCGCCGCGTTGGGTGCCGGGGCGGTAGTTTCGGATATCTTGTCCTTGGATGACGGTAGGGTGCTCATGGAGCGAATTGACGCTATCCGAAAGGTTCGTCCGGATATCGTCCTGATTACCGGAGGAACCGATGGCGGCAACATCTCGGCTGTGGCCGGGATAGCCGAGTACATAGCCATGGCAAATCCCGAGGCGAGATTCGGCAAGGACTTCAAAATCCCGGTCATCTACGCCGGAAACGCCGACGCTCGGGGGCTTGTGGAACAGGGCATAATGGATACGCTGGAACTCAGTGTAATCGACAATGTACGGGCGAGTCTGGAGACAGAAGAACTGGACCCGGCCAGAGAAGAGATTCACCGACTGTTTCTGGAGCACGTCATGATGCGCGCCCCGGGTTATAAGACCTTAGCGTCTTGGGCAGCCGGAAAAGTCAGACCCACGCCTTTGGCAGTCGGGGAGGCTCTAGCGTATCTCGCGGAATTTAGAGGGTGCGACGTCTTGGGCGTGGACATCGGCGGAGCGACCACCGATGTTTTTTCTGTGATCTCCGGTCAGTTCTATAGGACGGTTTCCGCGAACCTCGGCATGTCGTATAGCACGGCAAATGTCTTGGCCGAGGCCAATGTCGAATCGATCTTAAGGTGGCTGCCCTGGGCACCTGACGAAAACGCAGTCCGCAACTGGAATTTCAACAAGATGATTAGGCCCACCACTTTGCCTCAGACAGCAAACGACCTGATCTTGGAACAGGCGGTGGCTAGAGAGGCGTTGCGCTTATCCTTGGGCCACCACCGCTCGTTGGTGAGGGGGCTCAAGGGCATCCAGCAGAAAAGAGGAGTAGGGGACATCTTCAACCAGTCCGGCACCGGGGCCACTTTGGTAGATCTCATGACGACCGAGCTCCTGGTTGGATCAGGCGGGGTGTTGTCCTACGCTCCAAGACGGTCCCAAGCGGCTCTCATGATGATAGATGCCTTTCAACCTCTCGGCGTGACAGAGTTGATGGTGGATAGCCAATTCCTTCTCCCGCATCTCGGCGTTCTTATGGACGTGGACCCGGAGATGGTCCAAGAGTTTCTGGACAAGGAAGCGTTGGTTCCACTTGGGACCGTAATCGCTCCGTCAGGCTTGCCTGTTTCTTCGGGGCATCCAATAGCTCAGGTTGAAACAGAAGAAGGGTCATTTCACATTGAGCCCGATGAGATTCGGGTCGTTCCGCTGCCGCCTGGAAATGTCGCTCCGGTCACGGTGATTCCGAAGCGAGGTTTTGACGTCGGCAACGGACCGGGCAAGCCGGTTACCGTGAACGTTGGCGGGGGAGTAGTAGGACTTATTCTAGACGGCCGGGGAAGGCCCTTATCCTTGCCCGAAGATGACGGAAGACGGATCGCCCTCCTTAAGCGGTGGGCAAAGGCAATGGACGCTTACCCGGATGTTTCGCTCACGGGAGAGGGGGATTCTTGATATGGCGGTCGCCTGTAACACCAAGATAGTGCCGCGCGCCCGGTTACGAAAGATCCGTGTGCTTAACATGCCCGGCGATGTGCTGGTATCCATTGGGGATGCGGTTACGCCCGACACTGTAGTATCCAAGACTGAATTTGTCAGGGGCAGTCCCCGCGTGGTGGACTTAAACGCGGAGCTTAGGACGCGCCTCACCCCTGAATCAGTAGATCAGGTTCTGCTGGTAAGCCCCGGGGACAAAGTAAGCCGGAGTCAGGTTATCGCTAGATACCAGAGGAGATTCTGGTCCGAACTGGCCGAAGCAAGATCCCCTTGTGACGGCACCGTAGAGTTTGTGTCTAGGATTCAGGCTAGGGTCGTGATAAGGGAGGACCCAAGGGCATCTAAGCCGCTGGTCGTGATGAATGTCTCTGAGAAGCTCAAGGTGTGGCCATCGGCGATCCGCATGTACGCTGATGTCCAGGAAGGTGACGTGGTATACGAAGGGCAGGTCTTGGCTTCCGCTGTCATCAACCCGCTCTTCGGAGAAGCCGGTGTGGACTACGTCTACACGCCCATGAGCGGTGTGGTTCAGAAGATATGCACCAAGACGGGTTCTATCACAGTCGTCAGGCCCATCAAACCCTCACAAGTAAGGGCCTACATCGCCGGTTTTGTCACCGAGATCATCCCCGATTACGGCGCCGTCGTTGAATCAAACGGCACGTATCTCGAGGGCGTGTTCGGAATAGGAGGGGAGAAGCACGGCGAATTGGTGATGGCTTCCGATGACCCTTCCGGGGTCTTGGACGAAGCGGGGGTGCTGGCGGAGCATAAGAGCCGCGTCCTCTTGGCGGGTTCACGTGTGACATTGGAGGCCCTTCGCAAGCTTGAAGCCGTTGGGGCCGCGGGGCTGATCGTAGGCGGGATGAACAACCTGGATCTGGTGGGTTTTCTAGGTTACGAGCTAAACGTTGGGCTGACCGGACAGGAACAGCCGGGGCTTACGGTCGTGGTAACCGAGGGTTTTGGCCGGATGCCGGTAAGCCGCGGCGTATGGGAACTCCTTCAGCCGTCGGCGGGCCGCGTGGTTTCCCTGGATGGCACAACTCACATACGGGCGGGCGCTATTCGTCCCCAAATTCTGATTAGCGAGGGCAGCCTGCCGGAAAACGACGGCGAAGAGATTTCTTACGGTGAACCGTCGGAGGTATCTTTACACGAAACCAGAGAGCTTCAGGTGGGGGATCGGGTGCGTTGTGTCCGGGAGCCGTATTTTGGTTTGTGGGGGACAGTGGAGAGCATTCCTGTCGACCCCATTATAGTTGAATCTGAAAGTGCCATGGAAGTTGTGACAGTGAGGTTAGAGGATACCGGGGAACTGGCGACCGTCGCCGAAGCGAACCTTGAAGTGTGTGCCGGTCAGCTCGGGTGAATGACGCGAATATCATTGGAGGGGTTTGCCTCATTGAGGTGTGACCCGATGTGGCTCTGGGAGTGGCGATAGGCCTCTTGTGGGCCATTTCCGCCACTCCCGGTTTTCGTACCTATAGCGGATTTTCGGGCATGATGATGGCGGCGGCGAAGTAGAATACCAAGCCCGGGACAAACGCGGTAGCGACCGTTAGCAGCGCTACTCCTAAGCGGATGATGGTTTCGTCTATGTTGAAGTACTCGGCAAGTCCTCCGCATACTCCCGCTATCATGCGCCTAGTACTCGATCGGTATAATCTCTTAGGCATGTGGCACCTGCTTTCTCCCTAGTATTCGGTCTCGAGGCACTCTATAGTACGTTCCACTTGCTTTAGGGTAACAACTCTCTCGATAAGGTATTCTACCCCGTAGACATCGGTTCGACCTTCTCTTGAATTGTTTTACAACTTCCTATCTGTATAATACTTATTGCTAATTGCGGATTTGAGTGTTAAGTTGTGACTAAAGACTGTGGGGTGACTTTAATGGACCGACCCAAAGAGAAGATCAGCACGCTAATTAGCAAAGGAGAGTTGGACAAGCGAGTGAAGGAGCTCGCGGAAGAAATCTCTCGGGATTACGTTGGGTTGGACCTTTTCATAATAGGTGTTTTAAAAGGCAGTTTCATCTTCTTGGCGGATCTGATCCGCCACCTAGACTATCACGTTGGAATGGACTTTATAGGGATTTCAAGCTACGGCGCTTCGACCAAGTCGTCGGGCGAAGTCAGGATCACCAAGGACTTGGATCAGAACCTCGCCGGGCGTCACGTCTTGTTGGTCGAAGACATCGTAGACACCGGCCTTACTCTTCGATATCTGGTGGACGCCTTGCGCACTAGGCAACCTGCGAGCGTCAGGGTTTGCACGCTCTTGGATAAGCCGGCGAGACGGCAGGTCAGGGTGGCCATCGATTACTACGGATTCATCATCCCCAATGCTTTTGTGGTCGGCTATGGACTGGACTACGCGGAGAAGTACCGTGGTCTTCCCTATGTTGGGGTGCTCGAGCAGACAGGAATCAAGGAAGACTAAGATAGAAAGCGAGGTGTGGAGGGTGGAAAAGGACTCCGCCACAAAGCGGCCGGAAATTGGAGTACTCTTGGGGAGCGCATCTGATCTAGACTCGGTTGAGCCCGCGTTTCAGATCCTCCAGGACCTACAAATACCCTACGAGGTCGCGGTTATCTCGGCCCATAGAACCCCTCACTTGTTATCTGAGTACGCGTCTACCGCCAAAGGTCGGGGCATCAAAGCAATAGTCGCCGCGGCGGGGCTATCGGCAGCCCTTCCGGGAGCAGTCGCGTCGTTGGTCGATCTTCCCGTTATCGGGATTCCGGTTGATGCCGGTCCCCTTCGCGGAGTGGACGCGCTCATATCCATGGCTCAAATGCCTCCGGGGGTGCCGGTAGGCGCTGTGGGAATTGGCGGCGCGAAGAACGCGGCCCTGCTTGCGGCCCGCATTCTTGGGACAGGGGATTCGGCCATATCCGAAAAACTAGCTTCTTACCGGAAGTCACAAGAAGAAGACACGGTTAGAAAGGGAGATCTGGTTAGCGCCAAGGGTCTGCCCCAGTGGCAGAACACCCATTGACATTACCGCTTTGGAGTGAATCCCATGATCGATAAAATACGCGATGAATGTGGCGTTTTTGCCGTGGCGGGCCATCCTAAGGCGGCCGAGCTTTGCTACTACGGGCTATACGCGCTTCAGCACAGAGGTCAGGAGTCGGCCGGAATCACCTGCGGAGGTGCCGGGGGACTCAAGACCAAGAAGGGTATGGGTTTGGTTTCCGATGTTTTTGACGGAGATATCGTGAAGACTATGGCAGGAGATGTAGCGGTAGGTCACGTTCGTTACTCGGCTTCAGGTGACAGCAGTATCGAGAACGCGGAACCTATCACCGTGAATATGTGGCGAGGTCCGTGTTCTATCGCCCATAACGGCAACTTCGTCAACGCCGCTCGCCTTAGGGCGTCCCTCGAGAAAGAGGGCTCCATTTTTCACGCTTCATCGGACAGTGAAGTAGTAGCTCACCTAATCGCCAAGTCTTCGGAAGATACGATGAACGGGGCGTTTCGGGACGCTCTTTCCAAGATAGAAGGCGCGTTTTCTTTGACCTTGGCATTTCCCCAAGGGGTTCTTGCAGCAAAAGACGCTCACGGATTTAGGCCTTTGTGCGTAGGTGAAGTGGATGGGGCGTACGTTTTCTCGTCTGAGACCTGCGGTTTGGACGCCGTGGGCGCGCGTCTAATCAGAGAACTGGATGCCGGCGAGATGGCCTTTGCCAAGATAAATAGAGACGAAAGAGCCAAATGCATCCTACAAAATTCGGATAGGAATCAGTGATCCCCGAGAAGAAGAG
>DAIRWA010000029.1:7764-13224 GCA_036802545.1 Bacillota bacterium
CGCCTTTCGCGCTCTCTAAAATATTCGCAGGCGCTAGAACCGAAAGCCCAATCACTATGCGTTTTTGAGTTTGTTTATTTTGCCAGGCCTGATTCGGACATCTACGGTCAGAACGTGCACGCCGCCAGAAAAACCTTGGGTAGAAGGCTCGCCTATAAGGCTCCGGTGGAAGCGGACTTGGTAATCGGAGTGCCTGACTCATCGCTTTCAGCGGCCAACGGGTTTGCCGAGGAATCAGGCATTCCTTACGAGGTGGGTTTGGTGAAGAACCGTTACATTGGACGCACTTTCATTGCCCCCGAACAGTCTTTACGAGAGTTGGGTGTGAAGCTTAAACTAAATCCCCTAAAAAGCCTCGTCCAGGGCAAGCGCATCGTATTAGTGGATGACTCCATCGTCAGAGGCACCACTAGCCGCTACATCATAGGGTTGCTAAGATCAGTGGGAGCCAGGGAAGTCCACCTCCGGATCAGCTCACCTCCTTATCGCTTCCCGTGCCACTACGGCATAGATACGGCTTCTAAGGGTGAACTGGCCGCCTCGGTTCTGGAGCCTGAGGCTATCAGAAAGACTATTGACGCAGATAGCCTCGCGTTTCTCGAAATGTCGGACTTAAGAGATGTTTTGGGAAAGAAGATTTCCGGGTTCTGCTATTCGTGCTTTGACGGCAATTATCCGGTGAACCCCCACGTCGACTAATAGAAATACAAGAGCCGAATTTCCCGGCAGGCAGTCCTTCTTAGAAAGGTGATGATCTGACTTGAAATTGTACCAACAGGCGGGCGTGGATATAGAAGAGGCGTCAGATTCGGTCAAGAGGATCACCGCTTTGGCACGGGGCACCTATAACGAGTCCGTTCTGTCTGAGATAGGCGGGTTTTCAGGGCTGTTTCACGCCGGAGGCCTCGGGTTCAAGGACCTAGTGTTGGCGTCAGGGGCAGATGGGGTGGGCACCAAAGTCCTCATCTCCCAGGCCATGGATAAGCACGATACAGTCGGCATTGACCTGGTTGCCATGAACGTGGACGATGTGGTGACTTGTGGGGCGCGTCCCTTGTTCTTCTTAGATTACTTGGCGGTTGGACGACTTAACCGCCATGTCGTAACGGATTTGGTTAAGGGCATAACCGATGGATGCAGGCAGGCGGGCTGCGTACTCTTGGGTGGAGAGACGGCCCAGATGCCGGACATCTACGGCCCGGATGAATATGACTTGGCAGGCTTCTGTGTAGGAGGGGTCGAGAGGGATCGCATAATCGACGGCAGCAAGATCCGCCCGGGCGACGTCATAATCGGGCTCGGGTCCTCCGGAGTCCATTCCAACGGGTATACCCTGGTTCGGAAGGTATTGTTGGAGCAGGCCAAGCTGGATCTAGACAAAAACGTTCCTGAGTTTGGGCGCACTTTAGGAGAAGAGCTTTTGGAGCCGACCAAGATTTATGCTCCGGTCATTGTAGAACTTTGCGATGAGGTGCCCGTTAAGGGTTTGGCCCACGTCACAGGCGGCGGGATTCCCGGAAATGTCTCAAGAATAATCCCTCATGGCATGAGGATGCGTCTTTGTTGGGATTGGCCCGTTCCGGCGGTGTTTGACATGATCCAAGAGCTCGGAAAAGTCCCCCAAGAAGAGATGCGGACCGTGTTCAACATGGGCATAGGCATGGTGGTTATTGTTGGAACCTCCGATGCGGACAGGGTTTTGTCGCTCATGAAAGCCCGCGGAATCGGGGCTCACCTGATGGGAGAGGTGGAGTCCGATGTCTAGCGGGTCACCCTTATCTATCGGGGTTATGGTTTCGGGAAGGGGAACCAACCTTCAGGCAATATTGGATGGCTGCGATGACGGTTCTATTCCGGGAGAGGTGAAGGTCGTCGTCTCAAATAGAGAAGGTGCCAAAGCTCTGGATAGGGCCGCGGCAAGAGGCGTTCCCGCAATCGCGGCCCCCCACAGAAGCTTCGGAAAGTGGCCCGTGTGCAGGCCTTTGTACGAGAAGAGAATCGTCCGGATATTGAAAGATCACGGAGTGGAACTCCTGGTCCTAGCCGGTTACGACAGGCTTGTCGGGGATGACATCCTCAAGGCCTTCCCCTCTAGGATCATCAACATACACCCGGCCCTATTGCCGTCTTTCCCAGGGCTTACGGCTCAAGCGGACGCTTTGGCGTACGGGGTGAAGGTGGCGGGGGCCACTGTATTCTTCGTGGACCCGACCATGGACGGCGGACCCATCATAGCCCAGGAAGCCATCGCAGTTGACGAGGACGACACGGTGGAATCTCTATCCGCTAAGATTCTGGCAGTCGAACATCGCATTCTCACCCGCGCCGTGGCCCTCATAGCTTCCGGCCGGGTGACCATAGAGGGCAGACGGGTTAGGATTTTAAAAAAGGGGTGAAATGAGTGCGGCGAAGAGTTCTCATTAGCGTTGCCGACAAAGAAGGACTTCAGGATTTTGCCCGAGAGCTTACGGCTATGGGTTGGGAGATCGTATCTACGGGGGGGACCGCGCGTCTCTTGAGGGAAGCGGGTTTAGAGGTAAAAGAAGTTGAAAGTGTTACCAACTCCCCGGAGATCCTTGGTGGAAGGGTCAAGACTCTTCATCCGGTAGTTCACGGCGGAATCCTTGCCAGGCGCGACAACCCTGGCGATATGGCGCAGATCGAGGAAATGGCGATAACCCCCATAGATATGGTTGTCTGCAACCTTTATCCCTTCGTGGAGGCGGCATCAAGGCCGTCCGCCACGATCGAGGATGTAATCGAAGAGATCGACATCGGTGGCGTCACTTTGCTGCGTGCCGGCGCTAAGAATTGCGAAGCGGTCATCGTGATCGTCAAGCCCGGCAGGTATGCCGAGGTTATCGAGCAGCTCCGGACAAGAGGAGACGTAGACCGGGACACCCGCAGACAATTGGCGCTGGAGGCATTCAACCACACTGCGTCCTACGATTCGGCCATCGCCGCCTACCTTGGCGGGCAGTGGCAGGATTGGCCCTTGAGTTTTCCGGATGAAATAGCTTTCGGATACAAGAAAGCGCTTTCAATGCGCTACGGAGAAAATCCCCATCAGAAGGCGGCGTTTTACGAGCCGGTGCTTGGCTCCGGAAGACCGCCCCTAGGGTCAAGTTCCGGCAAGGGTCTTTCCTACAACAACATAAACGACGCGGACGCTGCTTTAGGGACGGTGTGTGACCTGCCAAGTCCTGCGTGTGTGATAGTGAAACACGCAGGTCCGTGCGGAGTGGCTTTGGGATCGTCCGCCGCGGAAGCTTTCGCGAAAGCGTTGGACGGCGACCCGATCTCTGCTTTTGGAGGAGTAGTCGCTTTCAACTGTGAAGTGGATGAGGATTGTGCTCTGGCGATGAAGAAGCTGTTCATGGAAGTTCTGATTGCGCCGTCTTACTCGGCCCAGGCTTTGAGTATCCTTGGCGCTAAACGAGATCTTAGGATCGTAACCGCATCCCAATCCCATCCGCGATATTCGATTAAGCAGGCCTTAGGCGGCCTTCTTGTTCAGGAAGCCGACACCTTGCTGCCTGAGGGCGAGGAGTGGCGGGTGGTATCCAAGCGATCCCCCACTGACCAGGAGATGCGAGACCTTCGCTTGGCCGTGACCGTGTGTAAACACGTAAGATCCAATGCCATAGTGTTGGCCAAGGACGGCGCGACAGTGGGCATAGGCGGCGGACAGCCCAACAGGGTGGACTGCGTTAGGATAGCGGTAGATCGCGGTAAGGATAAGGTTCGCGGCAGCTCGATGGCATCTGACGCCTTCTTCCCGTTTCCCGATTCCTTAGAGGAGGCAGCTCGAGCGGGTGTGACGGCGGTCGCTCATCCCGGCGGCTCAAAAAAGGATGCCGAATCGTTGGCTGTAGCCGATGCCAACGGCATGGCGATGGTGATAACGGGGGCGCGACACTTTAGGCACTGAGTGAAGCAGACTCAAATCGAAAGAGTCACAGAATATTACATTCTCAAGGGGGATGCTGCGTGAACACCCTAGTTATAGGTTCCGGTGGTAGAGAACACGCTCTAGCGTGGGCTTTAGGCAGGAGCGCTTCCGCAAGCAGGGTGTACGTGGCACCCGGTAATCCCGGAACAGACTTGAGCCTTGGCATAGGTACACCCGGCGATATCCGCGGCGGCGCGGGGGCACCCATCGAGAACGTGTCGCTGGACCCAATGGATTTTCCCACCGTCGCGCATTTTGCGGAAGATCGCGGGATCCGGCTCGTAGTGGTTGGTCCGGAAAACCCGCTGGCGGCGGGCATTGCCGATTTCCTTAGGTCTAGAGGGATAGCGGTATTTGGCCCCGGGATGGAAGGGGCGCGGCTCGAGTCAAGCAAGAGCGTGGCCAAAAAGTTTATGGAACGCCACAAGATTCCTCACCCCGGGTTCGCTTCGTTTGACGATCCCCAAGATGCCGCCGCCTATGTAAGGTCTCATCCGGGCCCTTGGGTGCTCAAGGCGGATGGCCTTGCGATGGGCAAAGGCGTGACCATCGCGAATGATCAGGACACGGCCCTTAACACCATTCACGCCTACATGGTTTCCAAGACCCATGGCGAGGCCGGAAAACGTTTAGTCATAGAGGAATACTTGACCGGGGTGGAAGTCTCGGCCATGGCGCTGTGCGATGGCCGGAACATCACGGTTCTTCCGCTTGCCAAAGATCATAAGCGTGCCTTTGACGGCGACGTTGGACCGATGACCGGCGGAATGGGAGCTTATTCTCCGGTACCGTTTGTCGATGAAGAGACCGGTCACCGGATCAAGGAACAAATCCTTGACCGGACTTTGGAGGGACTGAGAGCCGACGGTATTGACTACCGCGGAGTGATTTACGCAGGGCTTATGCTGACCGAGTCGGGTCCCAAGGTACTCGAGTACAACGTAAGGTTTGGAGATCCTGAAACCCAGTGCGTTCTGCCACGGCTCGAAGGCGATTTTGCCGGGGCGTTGCTTGCTTGCGCCGAGGGGCGTTTGGAGGATCATGTTCCCTCAGCTTTGTCCATTAAACCCGGTGCGTGCGTGACGGTTATCTTGACGTCAGGCGGATATCCGGGGAGCTATCGCAAAGGTGTGCCCATCGTCGGGCTGGATAGACTTGATAGTAGCATTCTGATCTTCCATGCCGGTACGGCACGGGTCAGTGACGCCGACGGTCGGTTCGTTACCGCGGGCGGAAGAGTCCTTGCGGTTACGGCTTTAGGAGACAGCGCGCGCATGGCCGAAGAAGCGGCGTATAATGCGGTTTCTCGCATCAGTTTCGACGGAATGCAGTACAGGCGCGATATTCGAGTTCCTGAGGGAGCGACCGTATAGGCAGCAAAGCCGGTTGCCTGACGAAAGAAAGAGATACTGCGTATTAGGGACGGTCTCGCGATGACGGGTATGTGCGCGACTTAAACCGGGTTTCGGGAGGACGAATATGAAATCTCCGACTCCGACTCTGACACG
>DAIRWA010000030.1:0-10383 GCA_036802545.1 Bacillota bacterium
AAGGATAAAGGCCAGTGTCAGCGTGACGAGTCTTTTCCTATCGGCAAATCGGGGCTTTGGGCTACCTGGTGTAGTGAAGAGCATACAGAGCAAACCTCCGGTTCAAAAGGAAGTTGGGCAGGACCCAGCAAGTCCGCTCGGGCCTCTGATGAACCCACATCAGGTTAGGACGAGATAAACCCCAATGTGTTCCTTAGTGCGGCTCTTTTTCAGCTGTGATCGAGGATAGGTGAGTTCTGACTGAGGAGATATTAGCCCGCATGGCTGCGATTTCTTTCCCCGAGGGAACAACGTCGCCGTAAAAGAATCTGGAGAAGTCTTGGGATACCGAGAGAATTTCAGGTGAGACGCCGGGCAAGAAGGCGGCGAAGGCTTCTCCGAACTCCATGGGAGTCTCGTGGGGTTCTCTACTGCGACCAGATTCCTTGGCGACTTTGAGGAAATCGTAGTAAGCCGCCAAGAGCGGGTCTTTAGGGACGTTATTTGTGCCCAAGAGGTTTCTGGCGAAATCCGCGACCGAGTTCATCAGGTCTTTTCCGGCGTCTAGCACCCACTTCAAAGCCTTCTGCCTGGACCAATCGCTAGACACTTCGTCGTCCGTATCCCTTGAGTCTTTTCCGGAACGGTTCTTCATTGCCCTCCACAGAAGCCATAGCGCCAAGATGCAGACGAGAGCCAGAAGGATGTATCCTACCACGATCCAGGCCGCCGGAGCCTCCCAGGATTCGCTCGGCTCCAAGAGGGGCTCTCCCGGGCGAAAGCCTTCTCCCTCCAGGTCTTCGTTCTTCTTGGCCAAAGCTCTGATCAGGTTGATTAGGTATTCGGCGATAAATCCGGTCGGTTCAAGCACCTTTATGAGAACCCAACCGAAAGCAGTGACTGCCAATCTCAAAACTGCTTTGGCGGCGGAAAAAGCCAAGGGCGCCACCAGATAAACTAGAGTCCCGAACAGAGCCGATGCCGACGTAAATACAAGCCAGGTGGGGAAGGTCTTCCCCAAGTCCGACGCAACGCTGTCTTCTCTCGTATCGCCCGTGGATTCTCCCCATAGGTAAAGGGTGCTGCCGAGGATCATCAGAAGCGACAGAGAGAGAAGTCCTCCAAGTCCCAGATCGTTGAACAGGTGACGGCGGGCAAAGATGGCCGGGAGGGCAGTCAGCAGGAACGAGAGGAACACTCTTTGACGCTTGCCGGACCCGGTTGTCTGCCTCTGCCATAAGATTACGGCCGCCGTGAGGGGGAAGAGCATCCCTGCGTAGGACGCAGTGACTCTGTCGAACCGGGCGGTTTCGAGCAATATGATGACAGCGCCGATCAGGGTCACGGCTGCTATCCCGAGAACGACTTGATCCCTGCCACGTCCCTTGCTTGCGGAAAACAGACACAACGCCGCCGAGAAGGTCAAGAGTCCCCACAGGCCCATCCATTCAGCCCTCGACAGAGTCGCTGCCCAGACGAAAGCGGTCACTCCCAGGAGGAGAGACGATCCCAACGCCTTAAATAGCCCTAGATAGTCGGACTTCTTGGGCATTTTCCCACCCTCCCTTCAGACTTGCCCGGATGATGGGGCCGGAGTACTCAAGGTCTGACGGAACTGTGACCGGGGCTCTCCGGCCATCGTCGTGGTGCACCAACACCAGGAGCGTGTCCGATTTTCCTTGCGCGGAACGAAGCACGGCCCGGGTTTCCCGGTCAAAGGAGGCGGCCAAGACTACTTTGTAGGCGCCGCTGGACGACCCCGCGGTTCTTCTAGCTGAGGGCGATAGCTTTTCGAGGGTGTAGTAACCCAGTCCGGCAAGGCATGAAAGGATATTTCGGAGCCCCTTTCCTCCGCTTGCCGGCGGGCACTCAGCGACAAAGTGATAGCCCTGCCTATCCATGGAAATGCCGTTGCTGACCAGGCCCACGCTGAATCCCGAAGAGGCGAGCTTTAGGGCGACGGAAGAGGCAACGGTCACCAGCGACTCAAACAGGTTCGTGTCGACGCCATCCCAAGGATTCTTGAGGGTCACGAGGTTTAGGCACAGCATTATCCTTTGCCCGAAAGCCATGTCGAACACCCGTGTTTGCAGTTGACCCGTTCTGGCGGTGGCCTTCCAATCGACGTGTTTGAGGGGATCTTGAGGCTGGTACGGTCTCATCATCTTGAGAAAAATGGGATCCTGGAGTAGCCATGATGCCCTCGGATTGTCGCCGAACGGGTACAGGTCTTTGAGGCCTTCCGCGTTAACCGGTAGGGTTTTGGGATAGACGATGATCGAATCCTTCTTAGGATCGTTTGCCGTTTCGCGGTACAAACCTAGCGGGTCTTGGGATCTTATTGCAGCCGGACCGAAAGCGAAGACGCCTCTTTTCTCGCATGTGAGACTGTACCTTCTAGTGACGGTCTCATACCCGCCCAGGTGTACTTCGTTGGGCAAGATGGCTTTGTACGGTAGGTAGTGGGATTCAAGTTTCTTGTCCAAGAAGCGCCAAACGTTGTCAATCTCGTCTTGGCACAGCGCGTCCACCGGCAGGGGCTTATCGTTATTCACTTGTACCGAAAGCTCGATGTTGTCGCCAAAGAAGGCAAAGGGAGACGAGAGCTTGCGGGTGTAATTGAGGTCGCGCGTCGAGAGTCTGGACAAAGCGAGCGCCACCAGTGAAATGGCGACCAAAGAAGCCCCCAACAGCAGAACCGCGGGCTTTCGCGTAAAGCCGCCTATGAGCATGGCGGCAATTCCTAAGTTTCGATAACTATACCCCATCTGGGGTGAAGCCGACCGGAACCGGGACTTCAGAAAGTATTTCGCGGATCACGTCTTCTCCGGTCTTGCCTCGCAGAGACGCTTCGGCTTTGGCAATTACCCTGTGAGCGAGACACGGCACGGCAAGACGCTTCACGTCATCGGGCAGGACGTAATCCCTACCCTGAATCGCGGATAAGGCTTTGCATAGCCTCGCCAGGTAAAGCGCTCCCCTGGGGCTGGCCCCAAGGTTTAGTCCTTGGTGGGTTCGGGTCCTTTCGACAATGGTCAATATGTAATCGGTAATCTTATCCGAAATCCCGACTGCAGGCAAGGATTCCCTGATTGATTCAAGGTCTGGGCTTTCTGCCGGCAGTGGCGGGGACCCGTCATCCGGCTTATCAGAATTCTCGTCGCGCCGATAGTCCACAAACCTAGACAGAACACGCTCCTCTTCCTCTCTAGTGGGATACCCTAGGCTGACTCTTAGCAGAAACCTATCCAGTTGAGCCTCGGGAAGGGGAAACGTGCCTTCCATCTCAATAGGATTTTGGGTGGCTATCACCATGAAAGGCGACGGAAGAGCGCGGGTTATACCCTCTGTGGTTACCTGAAGCTCCTCCATAGCCTCCAAGAGGCTAGATTGGGTTCGCGGCGTCGCCCTGTTGATCTCGTCAGCTAGCACAATGTTGGCGAAGATGGGTCCCGGCCGCCAGTGGAATTCGCCGTCTTTTTGGTTGAAAACTGATACTCCGGTAACATCGGCGGGGAGGAGGTCAGGCGTAAATTGCACTCTCTTGAACGATAGTCCGGAGGCTCGGGCAAAAGTCCTGGCCAGAAGCGTTTTCCCAACACCCGGCACATCCTCGAGCAGAACGTGCCCCGATACCGCTAGAGCTGCCAGCAAGAGTTCAGTCTGCTCCCGTTTTCCGACAACGACTTTTCCCACTTCGTCCAGTATGTAGTTTGCTACCTTCTTGGCCTCCGAGACTTTTGTCACACTTACCACCCTTTTCACACAGGCCCTGATCTGTACGCTTCGTTTGTCGCCTTATGTCGTCAAAGGTATTTTACCGCCAAAGCGGCATTCTCCTGCACGAGTGCAGGAGAAACGAAATCTGTGGCGCTCTGGTTGGCTCTAGGATTGACCGCCTGCAGCCTTGGTGTAGTCATGAGATTCCCCGGCCATTATCGCTGTCTGCCCTCTGACAAGGTCGGCGTAGCTCTGTCTTTCTACTACCAGGTGCGCACGCTGATCTCTAAGGTGCACAACCGCGGGTCGGAGTGCCCCGTTGTAGTTGGACGACATGGTGTAATGGTAGGCCCCGGTAACCATGAGCGCCAGGATATCTCCCGGTTCGAGTCCGGGCAGGCGGATCCCTTTGATGAGAGTGTCGCCTTCCTCGCAGTGTTTACCGACGATTCGCATGGGCTTTGACAGCGTTTCTTCGGATTTGCCGCAGACTACCGCCCGGTACTTGGCCCCGTATAGCATGGGGCGAGGGTTGTCCGACATTCCGCCGTCAACCGATGCCACCGATTCGCCTCCGGGCAGTTCCTTGACGGCGCCAACTGTGTATAGAGTCATTCCTGCCTGCCCCACTATGGAGCGGCCCGGCTCAACGAAGAGTACGGGCACCTTAACCCCAAGTTTGCAGGCTTTAGCGTGTATGGTATTGGCGATGGCCATGATGTAATCGGAGACCGGGACTTCGGTTTCGTCTGTATAGGCGACTCCCAGTCCGCCTCCGAGGTTGAGTTCTTCAACAGAAATACCGGTTGTCCGCCAGAGAGCGGCGATATACTCCATCATTACCTCCGCCGCCCTAACGAACGGCTCTATTTCGAGAATCTGAGATCCTATGTGACAGTGGACGCCTTTGAGATTCAAGTGAGGACATAGGTTTATCTGGAACGCGGCTTGTGTCCCGAGGTCTTTGTGCAAAGGGATTCCGAACTTAGAGTCAATCTCGCCTGTTGTCAGGTACTCGTGAGTGTGGGGATCGATGCCGGGTGTAACCCTTAACAGAACGTCCTGGACTCTGTCACAGTTTTTGGCCGCATCTTCCACCATCCGGATTTCGTCTAGGTTGTCCACTACGATCCTGCCCACACCCAGGCGCACGGCCATATCCAGTTCTTCCTGTGTCTTGTTGTTGCCGTGAAGCAAGAGCTTGTGCGCGGGGAACCCGGCCGCTTTCGCAATGTAGAGTTCGCCGGCCGACGCCACGTTTATCCAAAGCCCCTCGTCTGCCACTAGGCGCGCCATTCGCACGGTGAGGTACGCTTTGCCGGCATAGGCTATCTGGCCTTCTCCCGCATGTGTCTTCATCGCCGATTTATACTCTCGCATCCGAGAGATCATTTCGTCTTCGGAATAGACATACAGAGGCGTCCCGAATCGTTTGGCAAGTACTACTGGGTTCACTTGGTTTAAGAATCGATGGTAAGTTGTGTGTCTTTGGTAGTTGCTCATCAGAAGATCTCCTTCTCCGCCGACCGCAGGAAATGTACATTCTACGAATATAGGCCATATAGGCGATTAGGTCAACAAAGCTCGCTTGAGTCTCGCGGCGGATTATTTTCGGAACCTCCTGGAAACTCTCACGTCCTAATATGTCAGGAGGGATGACGATGAACATCAGAAAAAGCCTTGTCGTGATTGTGGCGTTAGTGCTATCGGCGGCTTTCTTGACGGCTTGTGGAACAAAAGACGTAGTCTCTTTGGCTCGTCTGGATAAATCGGGCTTGACCGTGAGTGACCGTTTCGGCAACAAAGCACCCATTTCTGACGCGGAGGATTTTCTGGCGGCGATGAAGACGGCGAAAACGGTCTCAAAGCCCGAAGGCGTCAAGTCGGAGACCGAGGCCGACTACATCTTCACCTCGGGAGAAGGCAGAGTCTACTATGACTATGAGGGCAAGTTCCTGATCTTCGTGGATAAGAGCCAGAAGAAGACGGTATACTCTTGCGATTTGGCGGCTCTTCTGGAAGGTGTCTCGGGTTTGCCTCCCAGAATCGCTGTCGGGCAGAACCAGGACTCCAGTGTCTCGCCGATGTTTTCCGAGCTATCCAAGGTCAAAGTGCCTTCGGCAGCTCTGTTTGACGCATCGGGAAAGTCGGTCTTGATGGTGGCGGCAGGCGAGAAACCCACTGAGGGATACCTGATGAGTCTCGATGGAGTGACCTATTCCAATGGGACCATGATTTTCAAGGTCAGGCTGACCGATCCTGCCAATCCAACGGCCACCGGCCCATCTTATCCATATTTGGAGATTGGCATCTATGGGAATCCAATTGTGGAAGTGCAGTTTATCTCAAAGGGTTCGTCAGGAGACAAAGTCGAGCACGTTAGTCTCGCGAGAGTCGCGGAAGGGCAGAACGTTATCATGCTCCATCCAGAGAGAGGTTCGCTTCTAACGGAGCGTATCCGGGTTAACGGGTTCGCCAGGCTCCCGGACGGCAAGTTCACCATAGAGGTCGAGGACGGACATTACATTCTTGGCAAGAAAACGGTCACAGTAACAGAAAAAGCCCCCGACTGGGGTTACTTCGAAGTGGATATGGACCTGCTCACGGCATCCAGCGCCAATGGGATGATCTTGATCTACAGGACCGAGGGCGGCCAGCGGATTGAGGAACTACTGGTCCCGGTATCGTTTGGAGGGAAGTAGAATTCTGAAGTAAGGTCTGTGGCGTGACGTGGCATGAAGACCGTTGACTTCTTTGTGGCGGTCTTCCGCGCCGCTAGAAAGTGAATTGGGCCGGCAGAGAGCTCCCGTCCAGGGCGATTTCAGCCGGCTCTTATCTTCGCCTCCTTCTGCGCCTGAACGCCTTCGCTAAGTGCGCGGTTAGGGCTAGGAGGAACACGGACCCGGCCCAGCCTACCAATGGGTAGACCACCCGGACGAGGTTGGAAAAGCCGGCCGACGCGGCCCAAAGACCCGCTATGCCGGACAAGCCAACGGTGAGTCTGAAAGCAGGTGTTCCTCCCGGTGCAAGCCGTATCGCGAAACCGTAGAGATTGGCCACCGCGGTTGTGTAGACTTCAGCCAGGAAAATCACAGTGTAGAAGGGGCTGCCGAGGCGGTGTACGTTTCCCGCCAGACGGGCCATGGGGATCTCGTAGGCCAAGACCTCTGGAAAGGAGGAAACGATGGTGAGGTACACTAAGATTAGAGCGGCTCCCAGCCCAAGCGCCCCTAGTAATGAGCTGTCGGCGACTCGTCTTCGATTTCTAAGCGTTGTGCCCAATACTGCGAGCACCGGGGTGGCCATGATGATGTTGTAGGAAATGTATGTTAGGCCGGCCGCGGGCCATGAGTCCACCACGGGTTCAGTGCCGGGAGGAGGGCTTCCTAAGGTCACTCCGTTGGTGTGAAGCACGGCGATGCCGACTATTAGGACGCCGGCTAGGAGAAACGGGACTACGGCGGATATGGCGGTTACCACTCCCCGTAGACCGAGGACCACCGTCGCTAAGGTAAGGGAAGTGATGACCCCCGCTCCGACTATCCACGGTACTCCATACTCCTGGTTTAGCACGGCTCCGGCCCCAGCCACCATAGCGGAGTAGGCCCCAAAGAGGAAAAACGTGATCACGAAATCCAATGCCGGCGCCAGGTATCGGCCGCAGGTCTCACGTAAGACCGATACGTGAGAGTTCGCTCCTATGCTCCTACCGGTCTCCATTATCGCGTAACCAAAGACGAAGAACCCCGCTATGGTGAGTCCGGCGGCTGGGAGCCCCCAAGGGCCCAACAGCCCGAAAAACTGCATGACCTCTTGACCTGACGCAAAACCTGCCCCGACGACGGTACCGATGTACGTCGCGGCAGTGGTCAAAGTCAATCCCAAGGCGCCTCTTTCTCTCATGGCGCTATCTTTCCCTTCATTGTGCCGCTTTCTATTAGGAGGATTCCACTAAGAGGATATGGATGAGACTCGCGGATAGAATTCGCCCGATTCAATTGCGGTTACGAGAGCTTGGGAGGAATGGATTGGGGTTCGAAACACAGTATAGGCGCGTCCTACGCTTTCGGGCACGTGGGCGTCGCTTCCGCCTGTGCCCGGAAGGCCGACGCTCTTAGCGTAATCGCTCAACATATGGCAGATTGCGGGGTACTTGGCCGCTTTCCCATTGCATACTTCTATGGCTGATATGCCGTCAAGGCCACGTATCCGTTCGTCAACGGAAATCCGGGGGTTGACATCGTAAAGTCCGTTGCACTCCGCGATATACGGGTGAGCGGGAACGACCGCGCCACCCAGGTCTCTGACTCTCTCGATGAGCTCCTTAGCGTGAACCGAGCCAGATTTTCCCCAGTCTTTCCAGGCGTCGTCTTCTACGCCATAAACCAACATGTGTCCTGAGTCGGTGCTTATCTCAACACCCCTGAACACGGTAAGATGGTAGTCCTTGGAGATCTCGACAAAAGGCAGGCTTGCCGAGAGGCTGTCGTGTTCTGTGACGCAGATGGCGTCGAGCCCCCTTTGGAGCGCAGACTCGATTATGTCTTTCGGATCTGCCAGAGACTCGCCCGAAAAGACCGAGTGAACGTGAAGGTCAACGGTGAACTCGCGCGGTCTTGCCATCTGCACACCTCCTTCGTAAGAACGCTGTGTTGCGTGGGAGCTGGGCGCCTCCGTGGTTATTTTCGCGACCGGGGCTGCCTCTAATCCGCTCCCGACCTACAGGTAACCGTGTCTTCCGGCGACCAGTTCTCTAAGAAAAGCTCCTCTTATTGTATCAATATCCTCAGACACCTGTTTGATGTTATTGGCCACGTACTCGCCGAAAAACGCGGGGATCTGAACTTGTGAGATGTCCAAGATCGTCCGCAGTTCTTGCATTGGCACCGCGGCGAACACCCCTATGGCGTTCTTCAAGATCTGGCTGCGCCTTCTAGTGTAATCCATAAAGTAGGTGACTATTGCCGAGACCCTTCCAAGGCTTCTAGCTTCCTCAAGCTTCAGTATGAAGCGGAAGACATTTTGACACCTCGGGTCCAAACTGGCTCCAAAGTCAAACCAGACCGGAATACCTTCGACCCACGCCATGTTCTTTTCGCCGTCGTCCCAATTCCTTACGATGGTATCCAGCACAACCTGATATCCCAAAGCGATTTCCGGGTCGTTCAGAGGCAAGTCCGACGGCCTGTAATCGGTGGCTGACCTAGAGAAGTAGAAGTCTGGTCCTACGACTTCTGTTAGAAGGTCGCGTTCCTTCGAGGTAATCTCTATGCCCGAGGCGAGCCGGACGTTGACCACGTTGCACCTATTTGCGCCAAGCAAACTCACGATTCTCTCTACTGGTCCGTTAGAGAAGAAAGTCTCAGGTATACCCCTTCTCTTTCTCGCAGGCACTTCGGCCTTGAAGACCTGAATAGAGGGGGCGAAGTTCTGCTTCACATAATATGTGGCATCCTTGACCCTAATGGTGACCGTACCCTGGTCAACATGAATCCTGCTCATCTATCTCCATCCTGTGTTGGAGTCATCTAGCGACATTCGCCAGGAAGATCTTTTCGCCCCCATGACATCTCCATTTCTGAGGGGCCATTTGGCGATACTTGCCGGGCAACGCTCTTGGCCTACTTCATCTTCATTCCCGTGAGGCCAGGCAACACTTGCCGGGTAGACCGTTTCGCCTATGAGCTTTCATCTACAGCTTCTACAGATTGCCGGTGGGCTCCTGCAGTGAAGAACTGTCCGGCGTGGGCTATAATCTTCGTTGGTGGTTGGATGAGAGATTGCTCGGCCTGAGAGCTCTGTCAGACCAGGCGCTTCGTGTGCGCCACCCCTGGATGACCAGGAGAGCCTTGAGAATCGCTGAGACTTGCCTAAGGAACGCGACTAGTATCGGTGCGAAGCAGGCGAGTTAAGTGGGTCACCCGTGCTACGGAAACAGCCCGGGTTTGGCACAGTCCTAGTGAGCTGTCGTCAAAGACGAGGTGGGAAAGATGTCCGGTGGATGCTTGTGCTGTCCGCGCTATTGCCGGGTGGATCGTAAGAACGGGGAAAAAGGGTTCTGCCTGGCAGGGGCTGTGCCGGAGGTAGCGATGGCGGATCTCCATATGTGGGAAGAGCCGCCCATTTCGGGGATAACCGGTTCGGGCGCGGTGTTCTTCGTCCACTGCAACCTGCGGTGTGTTTTTTGTCAGAACCACGCCATAAGTCAGGGCGGCGGGCAGGAGACGAGCTAGGCAGGCCATCGTGATTCAAGTCCAGCCTGCTCAACCTCCGAAAACCTGGATACCGACTCTGAGGAAGTCGGGACCTTGGCCGGCACTTTTCTCGCGCTTCAGGAGAGAGGCGCTCACAACATCAACTTGGTGTCACCCACGCATTATTCCTTTGAGGTAGCAGGAGCCATACGAGAGGCTAAGGGGCACGGTCTCCGAGTACCTGTGGTCTACAACTCTAACGGATACGATTCCCCCGAGACCCTGTCAGCCATGGAAGGATTGGTGGATGTCTACCTGCCTGACCTCAAGTACTTTGATGATGAAGCGGCAATGAGGTATTCGGCGGCGCCCAAGTACTTCCACCATGCGTCCAGAGCGATTCTGGAGATGTCTCGCAAGGTAGGGGCGCCGGTCTTCGACGAGGATGGGACGATATCCCGAGGGCTAATCGTCCGTCACCTGGTTTTGC
>DAIRWA010000030.1:10396-12049 GCA_036802545.1 Bacillota bacterium
AGGATTCCGTGCATCTTCTGAAATGGTTCAAAGACTCGCTTCCGGAAGGAACCTATCTCAGTTTGATGGCTCAGTACTATCCAACGCACAGGGCAGGGGAATTCCCCGAGATCAACCGCACGCTTCGGCAGGAGGAGTACGATCGAGTCCTCGACGCCATGTACTCTCTTGGATTAAATCATGGATTTGTGCAAGGGTTGTCGTCAGCCGATTCGAGCTATACGCCTAAGTTTTGAGAGGAAAGGGCGGAAGTGAGAAGTGTGGTGCCAAGTTTCCATTTTGTTGCCACTCGTTAGCCCCCAGCGTGTAGATTCTGCCCGTTTGAAGGGCAAATTTTAGCCTAGTTGACTTGGTGGGCCTGAGAACGTGGTCGGTTGTGGTATTGGTGCGCTCGCGCACCCAGCCGCTTATCCAGACTCCGACATCCCTTTGCGGATGCGGCCGGGGTGGTATAAGATGGAAGCGCGTAAGCGAAGTAAGTGAAGTGAGCAAAGTGCAGGCTCGACGGGGGAAATGAGTGTTGGAAAACAACCGCAATGACAATATAGACCGCACCACTTTACTCCGTCTGCAAGACTACTTCACTCGTGAGAAAATGGTTTCGGCGGCCTATCTTTTTGGCTCGCGGTCCTCGGGGCAGTTCGGCGCCGACAGTGACATCGACATTGCCGTGATTCTTCCGCGAGGCAGAGACGCTGAGCAGGCATTCTGGGAGTTGGCGGAGATCAAAGAAGATCTCGAAAGCGCTTTTCGTCCTATCACGGTCGACGTTCTGGACTTTGAGCGCATTCCCTGCCGGATAGCCCACGAAGTCCTAAAGACTGGGGTTCTCATCGCACAGAGCGATGAGGACAGACGGGTCGAGGTGGAGGTCCGGCGGCAATCTGAATACCTCGATTTCCTTCCTCGATTGAAGTACTATCGGAG
Organism: Bacillota bacterium; assembly: GCA_036802545.1. GTDB lineage: Bacteria > Bacillota > Sulfobacillia > Fermentithermobacillales > Fermentithermobacillaceae > DULO01. Next base: position 11,324 of record DAIRWA010000030.1, read on the forward strand.
GGAGGTTCTTGGACTTGACCAATAGAGAGCGAATCAGAGAGAAACTCGTAGAGTTAACCTCATATATCGATGACTTGGTGAAGCTACAGAACCTAAGCTGGGCGGACTTTCAGTCCAACGTCATGCTGAGACGCGGGGTGGAGAGAACGCTCCAAGTCGCGGTGGAGTGTACTCTGGACATCGGGAACATGGTCATTTCGCATGAACAGTGGCGAGCAGCTGAGTCTAACCGCGATGTCTTCCGCGTACTGGCTGAGCATGGTGTTCTATCTGTCTCGCTTCTGAACAATTTGATGAAGGCAGCAAGCTATCGCAACATCCTGGTCCATGAATACACACGCATCGAGCCTAGTGTTGTCTTTAACCTGCTTAAGAAGATGCCCAAAGACCTGCGGGATTTTAGAGATCGGATCTTACCGCTTCTGGAAGGTGACGGGGGGCGAGCCTAGAATGGCAACGGTCAAGGACTTTGCAGTCACGCTTACACCCGAGCAAGCAGCTTCTGCGATCATCGATATCGTAACACGCGACGAAAGACTGGTTCCAGCGCTCCAATCGCCCCCGGGAGTTCTTCTAGACAACCATCGGATCGATTTCCCTTCAGGCACGGTTATCACGCTGATATTCGCCAAGTACTATGCAAGGGTGGGCAGCTGGTTAACTTTGGTCGCAGTAGTTAGCGATCTGTTGGGTGGTACCGCGGTACATCTGAGTACTGGCGGGCAC
>DAIRWA010000030.1:12059-12919 GCA_036802545.1 Bacillota bacterium
TCTGGCCCAAACACGGATTTAGGTGCTAGCGCAGCCTTTATCGGGATGGTAGAGGAGGCACTTGCAGGCCACCTGGTTGATTGAGAGAAACACGACCAGCTTGAACAACCCCTTCACCGCGTTCTGCACATCCTGAATGTCCTAAACTCTTAGCCAGTTCCTTTTGTAATGGGTTACTCCAGTGACGTATAGGGCTACATAATGCGGACCTTCGGCTTGGGAGTTAGATTCAGTCAGCCGCAATAAGCGATGACCAGCACTTTGATCTGTGCTATTATTCTATTTGGTGTTTGAATCGTTGTGAAAGTTCGATGGTCGGAAATTGGGGAGGCGATGTCTATGAAGGATATGGCTAAGTTGGGACTGACGTTGATGGTCATCTGCGCGGTAGCAGGCGCGGGGCTTGCCGTTGTATATGCTGCAACCAAACCTGTCATAGACCAAAGGGCTATTGAAGATACCCTAAACGCGGCTCAGGCTGTGGTCCCTAGCGCCGCCAGAGTCGAGGAGAAATCCGAAGGTGACCAGGCATACTGGTTGGGATATGCAGGCAGCGATGTTGTGGGGGTGGCGGTCAAAACGGTCGTCACAGGTTATGGCGGTCCCATTGAGATGATGGTGGGGATAGACTCAGACGGAACCGTCACCAAAGTCGTCGTGCTCTCTATGTCAGAGACCCCCGGCATCGGCATGAGGACCAAGGATGAGGGTTTCCTCGGAAGGTTTTCAGGCGTAGAGGATCCGGGTTCAGTAGATGTCATCTCGGGCGCCTCCGTTTCGTCCCGGGCGGTTATCGGCGGGGTGAGGGGCGCTCGTGAGTTCGGAATGGAAGTATTGGGTCTCGGCGAAGCCAAGGCCCC
>DAIRWA010000031.1:0-12847 GCA_036802545.1 Bacillota bacterium
TCTCATTGATACGCCCATTCTAAAGTAACCACAGATAAAGCCCCTTTCGACGCTCGCCACATGGTAAATGTGTCCCAAGAAGTGTAGGCGTATCAATGAGGTACATCTCGGGGGTTTTCACGCCCCCGAGATGTTTCATACAAATTGCGCATATGCTTTAGCGGCGCAAGGCCGTTAGGCTAATACAGGTCACTACAAAAACGATGGCAAAACCAACGGTAATCTTGGCCAAGAAAGCCTCCCGTCCCCGAGTCTTACGCATCATAGGGCTTTCACCGCCGCCTCCCACAATGCCCAACCCGGCGCTCCGGCTTGGTTGGAGCATAACCGTGGCGATTAGCCCGATGGTGACAAACCAGTGTAAAACCCTAAAGACTATTAACAAATCCTTCAACTCCCCTATCGATACCAGGAAAAGCCTCATTGACTATCGCTTCATAGATTGTAAACCAAGTAGGCCTCTAGAGTCTACCGAAAAGCACTCTCTGCCCACCATAAAGGGCTTCCGCGCCAAGTTCTTCTTCGATCCTAAGGAGTTGGTTGTACTTGGCGACTCTCTCGCTGCGAGCAGGGGCGCCCGTCTTGATCTGTCCGCCGCCTGACGCGACCACCAAGTCCGCGATGAAAGAATCCTCAGTTTCTCCGGATCTATGGGAAACGAGCCATCTATACCCGGCGTTCCCGGCTGTCTCTATAGCTTCAAGGGTCTCCGTGAGGGTTCCGACTTGGTTCAACTTGATCAGAACCGAGTTGCCCGCGCTCATAGCGATTCCCTTTTCGAGCCTCGGGCGCTGGGTGACAAACAAGTCGTCCCCGATTATCTGGATCTTGTCCCCAAGCAGCCTGGTCATTAGAACCCAGCTCTCCCAGTCATCCTCGGCCAACCCATCCTCGATGCTGACGATGGGGTACGCCTTGACCCAGGCCTGATACTTGGCCACAAGCTCGGCCCCGTCTCCCTGCCAGCCTTCACCTTCAAGGACGTATTTGCCGTCTTTCAGGAACTCGGTCGCCGCCGCGTCTATGGCCAGGAAGCAATCGCGCCCCGGAGTGTAGCCGGCCTTCTTGATGCCGACAGTTAAGAGCTCTAAGGCTTCCTCGTTGGACTTAAGGTCGGGCGCGAACCCGCCTTCGTCTCCGACAGCCGTGCTATAGCCCTTTGATTTGAGGACCGATTTGAGGGCCTGGTAGACTTCGGCGGCCATCTGAGTCGCTCCGGCGAAATTCTTAGCCCCTGCGGGGACGATCATGAACTCCTGGATATCAACCGTATTGTCGGCGTGCTGTCCGCCGTTTAGGACGTTCATGAAAGGAACCGGAAGCACGCGGGCTGAAACCCCGCCCAGGTACCTGTACAACGGCTGTCCGGTCGACTGAGCTGCCGCGCAGGCAACCGCCAGAGACACGGCCAAGGTGGCGTTGGCTCCCAGTTTGGACTTGTTGGGCGTACCATCCAGCTTGATCATGGTTCGGTCGATGTCGGCCTGAGCACAGCCTTCCATCCCGATTATCTCGGGGCCTATCAGGTCCGTGACGTTCTTCACGGCCTTCATGACGCTCTTGCCTCCATAGGCCTTTTCTCCGTCCCGAAGCTCCAACGCCTCATATGTACCGGTGGACGCGCCTGATGGCACCATTCCGCGCCCGAAGGCTCCATCGCTTAAGAGGACATCCGCCTCCAAGGTGGGATTTCCGCGGGAGTCCAGTATCTGCCGTGCTTTTAAGTCAATAATCTCAGCCATTCGCAAGACCTCCAACAGGTGTTTCTAGTAGACTATCCCTATCCATTTCCGGCGGCTTTGGAAGCTCGAGAAGTTCGAGTACCGTCGGAGCGACATCCGCCAAAAGACCCGGACGCACTGTTCGGCCCATTCTCTCTCCTACCAGGATGCATGGCACAGGGTTATGGGAGTGGTAAGTGTGTGCGCCGCCTTCGTCGGGACCTATGTCTTCGACGTTCCCATGGTCGGCGATTATCAGAACGACGCCTCCCGCTTCCTTTACGGCTTCCAAGAGGGCGCCCAGGCACTTATCAACGGCCTCCAAAGCCTTCACCGCCGCGGTAAACACGCCGGTATGCCCAACCATGTCAGGGTTGGCGTAGTTCATGACGATAAGATCGTACCTATTCTCTCTGACCTTGGATACGACAGCATCCGTTAGGGCACAGGCGCTCATCTCGGGGACTTCGTCGTATGTGGCACAGTTCCTGGGCGATGGTATCAAGAGCCTATCTTCGCCCGGAAACGGCTCATCCTTCTTGCCGTTTAGAAAGAAGGTCACGTGGGCGTACTTTTCGGTCTCAGCGGCTCGAAGCTGCCTGAGTCCTGCCTTTGAGACCACCTCGCCGAGAGTATTGTCTAGGACCAGGGGACTGTACGCGTAATGGCCCGAAAGGTCTTCCTCATACTTCATAAGACCGCAGAAATGCACGTCGGGTTTCGGACCGCGGTCGAAGCCTGTGAAATCGTCGTCTGTGAACGCGTGACTTAGTTCTCTGGCCCTGTCCGCTCTGTAATTGAACAAAATCACCGAATCCTTCGGGCGAATCACGCCCTCACCCGGGGGAAGCAACCGGATAGGGACTACAAACTCGTCAGTATCGCCTTTGCTGTAAGAAGTCTCCAGAGCTTCTCGCCAAGAGGAGGCGATGGGGCCTTCTCCCTTAAGGTACAGGTTCCATGCCTTTTCTACTCTATCCCATCTCTTATCCCTATCCATTGGGTAATAGCGCCCTGACAGGGACGCTATCTTGCCTACGCCTAGTTCCGCCATCTTTGATTCGAGCCTCGCAAGATACGTCCCCGCCGACGTGGGCATAACGTCGCGCCCGTCCAGAAAAGCGTGGACAAAGATTCTGCCTAGCCCGTGACGTTTGGCCAGCTCCAAAAGAGCGTACAAATGCTCTTCCAAGCTGTGGACCCCGCCTTCCGAGACCAACCCCATAAGGTGTAGAGATGAAGAGTGGGTCTTGGCGTGTTCCACGGCTCCTACCAAGGCCGGATTGGTGAAAAACTCGCCGCTTTGGATTTGCCGGTTTAGCATCACTACGTCCTGATAGACGATTCTGCCGGCTCCAATGTTTAGATGGCCGACGTTCGAATCCCCCATCTGGCCAGGCATTAGGCCGACGGCTTCGGCGGAAGCCTCTAGGATGGAATTGGGACATTCTTTCAAGAGTCTCTCTAAGATCGGCGTGTTTGCTTCCGTCGTCACGCTGGGCTTCTTGCCGTTAACTCCCCATCCGTCCAAGATTACCAGCGCCACTGGCCTCTGGGCCGACACGTCTACTACTCCCCCTGCCCGAAGCTCTTTGGGGCGGGCCTGGTCTTCTGGACTTCAACGACTATGCGGAGAAACTCCTCCGGGTCGAGGCTGGACCCTCCTATGAGCGCTCCGTCAATCGTCTCTTTCAACATGAACCCTCTGATGTTTATGGACTTCACGCTGCCTCCGTACAGGATTCTCACATCTTTAGCCGCATCCTTGAACATTCTGGCCATGGTATCACGAATGCTGTCTATGACCTCTTCAGCGTCATCGGGCTTAGCGTCCCTACCTGTACCAATAGCCCAGACCGGCTCGTAAGCGACGACTACAGATCCCACTTCATCGGGGGTCACCGGAGCTAGGCCCATTTCCGTCATGGTGCGGCAGACAGCCAGGGTCTCTCCGGCTTCCCTCTGTTCAAAGGTCTCACCAACGCACAGAATGGGATGAAGATCGGCATCAAGGGCCGCGCGGACCTTTCTTCCCACCACCTCGTCTGTCTCGCCGAAAATGTGGCGCCGCTCAGAGTGGCCGGCGATGACGTACTCGCAGCCCGCGTCTTTCAGCATGGAACCCGAGATTTCGCCAGTGAAAGCGCCTCTCTTCTCCCAACTTAGGTTCTGCGCCCCTACCTTAACCTCAGTCTCAGCCAGGGCCCCCGACAACGCCGGCAAGGCGGTAAAAGGGGGGAATATCAGGATTTCCGGCCACCCGGGTTTTCTGGTCTCTTCTTTCAAGAAGGCACTTAGCCCCGACGAAAACGTCAAGGCTTCACCTATGGTCTTGTTCATCTTCCAGTTGCCTGCCACAAGCGGTATTCTCACTTGAATGCCCTCCTATCGGCTTTTGTCTGATCGGCTCCGCTCGAAGCCTCACTCGTCCGGTGCAGCGCGCCGACTCTCCCGTCAACGCGACTGCCGCCGTACCCTGTCTACGCCGATCAGCGTGATGAATCGGTTTGCGGCGAGCGCGGGAATGACCTCGCGCCCGCCGTTACCCTTAAGCGTGCGGCCTCTTTGGCCTTACGCGTCCAATAGGCATGCGACTCCCGGCAACACCTTGCCCTCGACGAATTCCAAGGACGCGCCGCCTCCCGTGGAAAGGTGGCCGATCTTGTCCGCCAAGCCCGACATTTCCACCGCGGACAAGGAATCCCCGCCTCCCACCACGCTGAACCCGTGGACCGAAGCCACGGCAGCCGCCATCTCCATAGTGCCTCCCCGGAAGGCCTCCAGCTCGAAGAAGCCGACGGGACCATTCCAGAATACCGTCTTTGATTTGGCGATGACAGAAGCAAAGGTCTTCCGGCTTTGCGGTCCTATATCCAAAGCCATCAGGTCTTCGGGTATCTCCGACGCCGGGACGACCTGAACGGGAACGCCCACCTCGGGCTTGGGAGCTACTACGACATCTGACGGAAGGTAGATGTCCTTGCCAAGGCATTGGGCCTTTTCGAGCACCGCGTTGGCTTCCCCTACCAGGCCCGGCTCGGCCAGTGACTTACCCACTTTATGCCCTTTTGCCAGGAGAAATGTGTTTGCCATCCCCCCGCCAATCACCAGGGCATCGACCTTCTCTACGAGATTCAGCAAAACGCTCAGCTTATCCGAAACCTTAGCCCCGCCAATGACAGCGGTGAAGGGCATATCCGGAGATTCGAGAAGCCTTCCCAGGTTCGCTATTTCCTTTTCCATAAGTAACCCCGCGTACGCGGGCAGGAAATCAGCTACGCCCACGGTAGAAGCGTGTGCCCTATGGGCAGTGCCAAAAGCATCGTTTACGTATACCTCGCCCAACGCGGCAAGCTTCTTTGAGAAAGCGGGTTCATTGGCTTCTTCTTCGGGGTGGAACCGCAGATTCTCCAACAACACGACATCGCCCGGCTGCATCTCCAAGACTGCCGACCCGACTTCCTCGCCTACGCAATCTTGCAGGTGCTTTACCTCTGCGTCGATGAGTTTCGCCAGTCTCACTGCCACAGGTCCCAAACGTAAGTTCTCGACAACCTTGCCTTTCGGACGACCCAAGTGAGACATCAGAACTAACCGGGCCCCTTGTTCTCTTAGGTATGTGATGGTGGGCAAAGCCGCCCGTAATCTGCTATCGTCGGTTACTTCCCCATCCTTCATAGGGACGTTAAAATCGACTCTCACCAGGCAGCGTTTTCCCTTTACGTCGGCAAGCTTAACGCTGGCTTTGGACACCGTCCAAGCCTCCCTTCAAAACCGCTTCCTATTCTCTGACAACACATGAAGCTATAGGACATCGGCTGTAGACTCTGGACATACGCGGGCAAAGGTGAGCTTCGGCGAATTGCGATGTTTATCGAAACCCAACCGTTCCCCATCCCAATGCATGCCGCAGAGTCTCAAACGCCGATAACGAACGCCGTTCTACAAACCCTTGGAGACGATTAAATTCACGAGGTCAACGAGCCTCTCGCAGTAGCCCCACTCGTTATCGTACCAGGCGACCACTTTCGCCATATCGTCCACGACCCCTGTGGAGAGCCCGTCTACCATCGCCGACTCGCGCATCCCCTTGAAGTCTACAGAAACCAAGGGAGCATAGGTGATTCCCAGGATTCCCTTGAGGGGACCGGCAGCGTACTCTTCCATCGCCTTATTGATGGCCTCAGCGGTTGCGGGCTTGGAAAGCCTGACAGTCAGATCTACCACAGAGACAGTTGGAACGGGCACGCGGAAGGACATGCCGTTCAGCTTGCCTTTGAGCTCAGGAAGTACCAAAGCCACCCCTTTCGCGGCTCCGGTGGTGGTGGGAATTATGCTCTGAGTCGCGGATCTGCCCCTGCGGAGGTCCTTGTGAGTACGGTCTAGAATACCCTGATCGTTGGTGTATGCGTGAATGGTGGTCATCAAACCTTGCTCGATTCCGAAGACCTCGAGCAACACTTTGGCGACAGGAGCAAGCGCGTTGGTGGTGCAGGATCCGTTGGAAATGATGTTATGAGCGGCGGGATTGTACTTGTCGTTGTTCACGCCCAGTACGATGGTAATATCCTCACCTTTGCCCGGAGCCGAGATGATTACTTTCTTGGCGCCTGCCTGCAGATGGAGGGCCGCCTTGTCTCTCTGGGTAAAGCGGCCTGTTGACTCCAGGACCACGTCGACGCCTAAATCCTTCCATGGGATGTCGGCGGGATCCCGTTCGGCAGTGACCTTGATGACGCGCCCGCCAACTGTGAGTCTATCAGCAGTGGCTTTCACTTCATCCTGCAACGTGCCGTAGTTGGAGTCGTACTTAAGGAGGTGGGCCAGCGTACCGGGGTCTTTAGGGTGGTTAACTGCGACTATCTCGAAATTCGGGTTTCTCTGCGCGACCCTGTAGAAGCGTCGCCCTATACTGCCAAATCCGTTAATGCCAATCTTTGCCATACAGCTACCTCCAAACACATTGTTGGGCCGAATTTGCTAGCCGCTCCAATTATAACGCAGGTTGTGAATCTCTGCTTCAGAGTCAACGGTCATTCTTGAGTGTCTGTAGACTGTGAATCTCGCTCAAGAGTCAACGTACGTCTGGCGTGTCGGGCTTCTAGTGGTACATCCCGTAAGACCAGCCAGACTCAAAAGCAGGATACTGTCCAACCTTAAATACAATTGTGCGATGAACACGGCTACGCCCAAAGCAACTAGCGCAGGTATTATTCCCGTAATCGTAGGTTGGACTACGGAATCGCTGTGGCAAGTGTACTATCCAGATTGCCCGGTAGATCTTCGGGCATGTCGAGGCTGACACGAGGCTGAGTTTGAATGCTCAATCGAACTGTCCTTTCCTGCTGACACATTATGTAACCGGATCCGTCACTATAGTTGCGCATCCGGCTCTATCGCCAACTATAGTTGGACATCTCAGCGTATCGTCAACTATAGTTGGACATCGGTTTACATAACGTGTCTTTCCAGGGCGATCAAGGGAATGTCTGGAAGCGTTGTCACTCTAGAGACAGGATCCACAAGCTCCTTACGAATGAGCGGCACCATAGCCCATCCCCCGCCAAACGTAAACGCGCCGATCTTCAGGAAGCTCCACCAGAGGTCGGGCAGCGAGCCGGTCGGCTTCAATGGGCGTTCCAGAGGCCGATCACACCAGATAATCCTTTAGCTTCTTGCTTCTCTGGGGATGGCGAAGCTTCCGAAGGGCCTTAGCCTCTATCTGGCGGATGCGCTCCCTGGTAACGCCGAACTCGCGACCGACTTCTTCCAGGGTCCGCGCCTTGCCGTCGTCTAGGCCAAACCTTAGCTTGAGAACCCTTTGCTCACGCTCGTTGAGGGTATCAAGTACTTCTTCAATTTGCTCCTTCAGAAGAAGAAACGAAGCGGCTTCCACAGGAGCCGGAGCTTCCTCGTCCTCGATGAAATCCCCCAAGTGGCTATCTTCCTCTTCCCCGATCGGGGTCTCTAAAGACACCGGCTCTTGGGCGATCTTCAGTATCTCCCGCACCTTGTCAGGGGTAATACCCATCTCTTCCCCTACTTCTTCAGGGGTGGGCTCCCTGCCCAGCTCCTGAACCAGGTGTCGTGACGTGCGGATGAGTTTGTTTATGGTCTCGACCATGTGAACCGGAATGCGAATTGTCCTGGCCTGGTCCGCGATAGCGCGAGTGATGGCCTGACGGATCCACCAAGTGGCGTATGTGGACAGCTTAAACCCCTTGCGATAGTCGAACTTCTCAACAGCCTTGATAAGACCCATGTTTCCTTCTTGGATAAGGTCTAGAAGCTGCATGCCGCGACCTACGTATCGCTTGGCGATGGAAACCACGAGCCTCAAGTTGGCCTCGATAAGCCGTCCCTTGGCGCTCTTGTCGCCCATCTCCATGCGCAGGGCCAACTGGACTTCCTCATCAGCGGTAAGAAGAGCTACACGGCCGATTTCCTTTAGGTACATTCTTACCGGGTCGTCCAAGGCAACGCCTTCCGGGACGCTCAAGTCTATCTCGGCGCTTCCCTCAGAGCTCTTGCCCTCTGTCTCAGCTGTTTCTTTGTCTTTGGCTTTGGAAGCCTTCGAAATCGCAGGGAGCACTGCCGCCGAGACGGTTTCGACGTCGTCCCCACCTGCCGCCTTCTTGGTGCCAGACCGGACATGATCGGAGACTGCCTGGCGGCCGCTGACGACTTCAATTCCCATATCGGTGAAACGCTTGTACACATCATCTATCTGCTGGGCGTTGAGTTCAAGATGGTTCAAGGCATCAGCAATCTCGCCGTATGTCAGAAAACCTTTTTTCTGACCCGACGAGACCAGCCCTCGTACAGCATCCATGCCCGGCTGCATTTCCTTCAACTAGTATTCCCTCCTGGGGATTGATCGGAGGAATCATCTCTGTTCTCCCCCGCGGATTTCAGCTCTCTTAGGAGCCTTCGATACTGAGTCTGAACAACCGCAAGCATTTCCTGATCTTTCTCACGTTCTGCTTTTGCTATGCTGTCTCTCAGCTCAGTCAGGCGAAATTCCTTTATCTTCCTTACACAATCCCTTAATATGCGCTCTGGCTGGTCAACTGGACCGAACCTGATACAAAGTTCGGCTAACCACGCCAGGACTTCTTCATCATCATCAGGCGTCAGAGGACCTTTCTGAAGTCTCTCGAACGCTCTACGACACTGAAAGTCCAACAAGTCCATAACCGTAATACGTTTCGACATGGAGTCAAGTAATCCTGGTTTTTCGACCAGACTGCGAATTACTCCTTCTTCGGCCTTGCGCCTAATTAAAGGAATTTCGCTGTCACCAGGTCTTACTCCTGCCTTCGGCGAAGAATCACTACCCAATCCCTGTTCAGACTGGTTATCATAACCAGTAGTATTTCTGTTTTCTGACTTTTTATGCCTTGGGCCTTGCCTGGCTTTCCGTCTGTATGATTCGACATCCTTGTCTAGCGATTCCTTCATAACGCCAAGATCCCTGGAAAACTCTTCGGTGTAGGCAGAAAGCTCGAACCGGCTTTCCAAAGAGGCAAGGACCGGAACAATGATATCCTTCACTCTCAACTTACCTTCGACCTTAGATACATCTTCAGTCGCCCGGGCTTCTTCATAGATGAACTGAACGTCGGTCAACGCCTCTTCTAGACGCGAAACGAAGCCCAAAGCGCCCTTAGTCCTCAAGAATTCATCTGGGTCTTTCGCCTCACCGTAGGTGACCACGCTTGTTCTGCCGCCGGCTTCCCGAAACACATCTATTGTCCGCCTAGCTGCCCTCTTTCCCGCTTCGTCCTGGTCGTAAACCAAGTAGACTTGCTGTGTCAGAAGCATCAGAGTCCTGGCCTGTAAAGGAGTAAGAGCCGTGCCCATTGCCGCGACCGTATAGTCTATTCCGTGTTGGAAAGCAGTGATAACATCCATGTATCCCTCTACAATACACACCCTGTCGTTTGAGCGGATCCCGGGCTTGGCCAAATTCAAAGCGTAGAGTTCCTTGCCCTTGTGAAAGAGAGGGGTTTCGGGACTGTTAAGGTACTTAGCGGGATCGTCTCCCAGGGCCCGACCACCGAAACCTATCAGAGTCCCGATGCTATCCCATATCGGGAACATAATTCGGTTTCGGAAACGGTCGTAGAATCCGCCCCCTCCTTGACGAGCGACCACAAGCCCCGCTTTCTCCATGTCCTTTTGGTCCAACTCGGCACGACGGGAAGATACAGCCAAGGCCTCCCAATCATCAAAGGCTAAACCCAAACCGAAACGCTCGATTATCTCGTCTGACAACCCTCTCTTGTGAAGGTAATTCATAGCGACCTTGCCCTTTTCGGAAAGCAAGTTCTCACGAAACCTAGCTTGTGCGTAAAGAAGTACCCGGACCAGCTTCTCCTTCTCTTTACGGGCAGAGCTGTAGTCGCGTCCTCCCTTTGGAGGGGCAAGCCGTACACCCGCCCTGTCCGCCAGGATCTGCAGGGCTTCCTGAAAAGTAAGACCGTCTCTTTTCATAAGAAACGTAAAGACATTGCCTCCGGTGTTACAGCCAAAGCAGTAAAATAGCTGCTTGTCCGGATCAACGCTGAATGAAGGCGTCTTCTCCGAGTGAAACGGGCATAGCCCAACGTAACTGCGCCCGGCTTTCCTAAGCTTTACATGCTCAGAGATGACGGCCACAATATCTGTCTTGGAGCGGACTTCCTCCGCCTGATCTCCGTAGTAACCTATCTGCATTCTAAACGACTCATCTACCTTTTTGCATCTGAGACGGCTGCCAAGGACGTATGCACTTGGCGCTGCATTAGTGCCGCCATACCGCGCTCGTTATTTAGTCTCCAAAGCTCCAAGTGGCGGGCACAAACGCCGTCCTGTACTGGGCGATAGCGAAACGGTCGGTCATCCCGGCCACGTAATCCCTCGCCCGTTCCCCGACCGAATCGCCATCCGCGGGTCCGGACGGAATCATTGATGGCTCGCGACAGTAGAGGTTGTACAGCGCCTCGACCACGCCTTTGGCCTTGTCCTCTTCTCTCTTGGCGGCAGAACTTATGTAGACCTTCTCGAACAGAAAAGCGCGGAGCGTATTCATGGCCTCCAAGCACTCTTGCCCGAAAGCGACCTCCGGCTTCCCGTAGCTGTGGCTTAGGACATCCATGACCAGAGTGTTCACTCTGACCCCGTGGGTGTCGCCCAACACTCTGACCGCGTCTTCAGGAAGGTCATCCTGCCCTATTACCATTCCGCGTATGGCATCATCGATGTCGTGATTCACGTAAGCGATGCGGTCGCTCAGTTGAACGCACTTCCCCTCCAAAGTCCCCGGAGAGCCCCTCCAGGGGTGGTTCGCGATCCCATCTCTGACTTCCCAAGTAAGGTTCAGTCCTCCACGCTCCAGGAAGTCAACGACTCTAAGGGACTGGGCCTCGTGGGCGAACCCACCGGGATGCACCTTGTTCAGAACATCCTCGCCGGCGTGCCCAAACGGGGTATGTCCCAGATCGTGCCCTAGGGCAATGGCTTCAGTCAGATCTTCGTTCAATCTAAGCCCTCTCGCTATGGTTCTCGCGATCTGGCAAACCTCCAGAGTATGCGTAAGCCGGGTCCGAAAATGGTCGGCTTCCGGCGCTAAGAACACCTGGGTCTTGTCCTTCAGCCGCCTAAAAGCCTTGGAGTGGACTATCCGGTCTCTGTCTCTTTGATAGACGGTTCTGACGGGACAAGGTTCCTCCGACTTAGCCCGCCCTTTTGACTTGGACGCGGGGGAGGCGAAGGGGGACAACGTCTTTTCTTCGATTTCCTCTGTTCTTACTCGAAAAAGAACAGGAGCGCTCATACTGACACCACCGCTCATCATCATGGATTTGCTCACTGCTAAAGCCCGGACAACCGCGGGCAAGGTTTTGCGGGGCGGCAAGAAGCTCCGGTTATGACTATTTCGGAGCCACTGTGCGAAATCCTCTATGCGGCCGGCTGTCTCTGGAAGGTTGCATGGTTGAGCAGCAACTTCTGCCAGATATGGAGGACTGGCAGGATCCTGTAACTGAGGTGCTAAATCAACTTCACATAATCTTGTGCACCGTAGAAAAATCGCAGAACATTGACGGTCTTGGATGCCTCATCGAGTTTGTACACAAGCACATAATTCTTGATCACTATCTTGCGGTAACCCTCCGCTCTTAAGCGCTTGTCTTGGCACTCCGCATACATCATGGGGCTAGATCTTAGATAGCCGTAGAAACGCTGCTACGGATGGCATAGTTATGCAGGCGCAAGAGACTCAGCGATACTTGCCAGGGGGCAAGTATCCGGCAGAATACTTGCTACACAGCAAGGATCCGGCAGAATACTTGCCACACAGCAAGGATCCGGCAAGATACTTTCCGGGGAGCAAGGGTTTCGCCGAACCCTTGCTCACCAGCAAATGAGAGCTGCTTATGTAAACTAGGCCACCGCAATACCCACAACAAGGAACAGGGTGTCGTCCCTGCAAGTGACAACACCCTGTTTTTTCCTTGATCTATGCCTACCCGGTATGCCTACTCAGGTTAGCCCTTCTGATTCAGTACAGCGTGAGCGGCGGCAAGCCTCGCTACAGGCACACGGAACGGCGAGCATGACACGTAGTTCAAGCCTAGCTCGTGGCAAAACTCCACCGACTCGGGGTCTCCGCCGTGTTCGCCGCAGATTCCGATAACTAGGTCAGGCCTAGTCTTTCGGCCTTCCTGAACAGCCACCCGCATGAGTCTGCCGACTCCCTTCCTGTCGATGACCGCGAAGGGATTCTCCTTGATAATCTTCTCCTCCAGATACTTGTAGAGGAACTTGCCTTCGGCATCATCCCTGCTGTAACCGTAGGCCATCTGAGTAAGGTCGTTGGTCCCGAACGAGAAGAACTCGGCATATTCGGCGATCTCGTCGGATGTAAGCGCTGCTCTAGGAATCTCTATCATCGTGCCGATAACCACTGGGAAATCCACTCCGGTCTGCTCCTTAACCTCCTGAGCGACCTTCAGGACCTGAGCCCTTGTGATCTCTAGTTCCTTAGCCTCGCCTACCAAGGGGATCATGACCTCGGGCATGACGTCTGTCACGCCGTCTTTGAACAGCTGGGCAGTGGCCTGGAAAATCGCCCGAGCCTGCAT
>DAIRWA010000032.1:0-12361 GCA_036802545.1 Bacillota bacterium
AATTGGCCAAATCCACTACGTGAGGCTCTTTAGCGGCATTCTCAATGGTGGTAGTCCCTTCTGCTCTTGAAGCGGCCAACATGATATTGATGGTAGCGCCTACGCTGGGAATATCCAAGTACATATGAGCGCCCAACAGCTTTTCTGCATATAATTTGACCACTCCGCCTTGGACCGAGGCCTGCGCTCCAAGCGCCTTAAAACCTTTGATATGCTGGTCTATCGGTCTGGGGCCGATATCGCAACCACCGGGCAGGCCAACTTCAGCTCGTCCAAACTTGGCCAACAGAACCCCCATCAAGTAATAAGACGCGCGTAGTTTTTTCACTAAATCATATGGGGCGACGTGGGAGGAAAATCCGTTAGGAGAAATGGCCATCGAATTGCCCTCGACGGATACCACTGCTCCGAGATCGCTTAGGATCTGAGCAAACACTCGCACATCCCGAATCATGGGAAGATTATCTATCACGCCTGTTCCGTCAGCCAATAAGGCAGCCGGAACCAAAGCCACAGAAGAGTTCTTAGAGCCGCCTACGGTTACCTCGCCCTTTAGCTTGTTCCTTCCCCGAATCACGAGCCTCGACATAATCCCGGTCTCCTCACACGGTTCTCCTTAAGAACAAAAACCTCATCTATTCGTAAAACGTCAACGGATCCTTGGCGACCCCGTCCATGCGCACTTCAAAGTGAAGGTGCGGCCCATACGAGACTCCTGTTGACCCAACGTATCCAATTACGTCTCCTTTGCTAACAGAGGCCCCAACCTGGACGTTGAATTCACTGAGATGCGCGTACCAAGTCTGTTTCCCGCCGCCATGATCTATCTTGACGAGGTTTCCGTACCCGCCGTTCCGACCGGCTGAAGCCACCATGCCCGAATCCGCTGCCAAAACACTCGTGCCCGAGTCCGCTCCGATGTCCACGCCTTGATGGTAAGAGCCCCATCTAGGTCCGAACCTTGACGTGATAGTCCCCTGCACCGGCCAAGCCATTTCACCTGAGCCCATAGTCGGAACGAGCTTGGAGCCCCGGCGTATCTTCTTAGTTACCGGATATGACAAAATCGTTTCTGATAAGATGGTTCTGGAGACTTCTTTGCCATCTTCCCTTCTAATGACCTGAGTGACTTCTTTCTGACCACTTTGACCCGCTTGAATTACGGTTTCTTCCCACGGCCACTTTTCCGGGTCTTCATCCACACTAAGAGAGTAAGGTATGTTTACCGTAAATACGATGGTTTCTCTTGAACTCAAGGTCACGTAGGGGTCCGGAACGATTAGGCTCAACTCCTGACCTATCTGCAACAGATCGGTCTGTACTTCCGGGTTAGCCTCTCGAAGATTATCGACGGTTAGGCGATTTGCTTCGGCGATGGCCCAAAGAGAGTCTCCCCTTTGGACTGTATAGCACAGTGTCTTATCGGTACCTCTGGCCAGAATGGCCACCGCTTCTTCCCGGGTACGGATGGACTCTGTGGCCACGGGTTTCTGTTCAAAGTCTATCGCCTCATTAATGAGGACTTCATCGACCGAAGCGTTTCGGGCCTCAATATACTTGCATATGTAGTCTGCTCGCAAATCGGAAATGGCTCCGCGAGCGTCTTCTTCGCAGGCCAACGACACCACGTCTTGCCCGTCAACGTTGATGACGTATCCCGTGGCAGCGTACGTCAAGTTCTCTCTGAAGGCTTGCGTGAGCTGCTCCCCCGTAAGCACCGGGAGACTGCCGTCATCCTTGGCTTCCGTGACCACAACATCTGGTTCTACGCTGATATCAAGACGAACCCGAGCGGTCTCTTCTTCCAGCAGGAGCTGCAGTGCTTGATCCTTAATCCCAGGGTCTTCTATGGTACCTAAGACTAAGTCCCCAATTGAAACAACATGTACGGTCTTGGGTTTCGTGAGGGTCGCAATAGCGCCCACAGTTACCAACAAGAGCGCGACCAGGGCGAAAACAAGGGTTCTCTTGCTTTTGGTTGGCCTAAAAACATTGGGGCGTTCTGGAGGTAGTGTTTCACTTCCTGTACCGATCTCGAGCCGGCGAAGCCTGTCCGCCGCTCGTTTGTGCTTTATTCTAGTTCTGGCGTCACCGTTCACGGGACACACCTCGCACGATTTGTTTAGGAAACTCTTGGCTGTAAACCCATTCGCTGCCGTTTTGTAGTCTTACCACATGAGAAAGCCGTTAAACAAAACACCATATTCGATTCCATTTTGAAGATCTCCTGCTAGGTAAGTCGTTTAGCTTGGGGTAAAAAGTGAACTCCAAGGGAACACAATGAGCTAGCGTCAACATATTATGTAAAGTAGGCGAGCCATGGTACAAATCTCCTCCGTTTCTAGGCTCAGGTATTGATTATACGAGAGTGGCGCGGGAGATCAACCTCGACTTATGCATGGACCGAATCGCACAGGGAATAATTCGGACGGGGAGGAAAATAACATCTCCCGAGGAGAGAAACTTCCAGATGAACCCAAGAGGGATCCGGGTCACGACGTTTTCTTGCGGAATGGAGACCGGCCGTACCTTTCAGAAGGGGCCGGTTGCTTTGTGTTGCTTAGGGTTTTTCGTGTTGGGCATCATGTTTGGTTTGGCGCGAACTCCGGCTATTCCTCCTACTGAGAGTGTCTTGGAAGTCGAGATAGCGCTAGGCACAACCATCAGCCGCGAAGTCCTCCCAGAATCCGACGCCGATTTTCCCCTTGAAGCCCGGAAAGAAGATTCCCCCGTACAACTGGTCACCTATGTGATCCAAAAGGGAGACACCCTCAGTTCGATCGCGGTGAAATTCGGTACTACGGTAGATTCCATAGCCTTCATCAACAACCTTACCTCTCCTGACCGGATACCTGTGGGGAAGGAACTGTCAGTAATCCAAAACGCCTCGGGAGCAGTAAAGCGGGTGGTATTTGGCGACACGTTATGGAGTATTGCCCTCTCATATGGGATTTCCGTGAACGACATAGTAGATGCCAACGATATCTTGGATCCCAATGATCTGGTCGAAGGCCAACTGCTGGTATTGCCTGGGGCCCAGTTGACTCCGTGTCCGCAAGCGAGTACCGCCTCTAGGTCCGGTGGCCTGGCGTGGCCTCTTTCGGGTATTATCACTAGTTCTTTCGGATGGCGTATACATCCTATAGGCGGGGGGACTAGATTCCACGAAGGAATCGATATTGCCGCCGACACGGGAACGGCCGTTAAGGCGGCGGCGTCAGGGACTGTGACTCAGGCATCGTGGGTGGGGGGGTACGGCAGGCTAGTCATCTTATCCCACGGAAATGGGTTGGAGACTCGGTACGCCCATCTAACCAAGTACGCAGTAAAGGTAGGGCAACAAGTCCGCGCCGGCGACACGGTCGGGTATGTTGGCCAGTCCGGAGACGCCACCGGCCCTCACTGCCACTTTGAGGTGAGGAAAAACGGGCAGATCCAAAACCCCAGGGAATACCTCCCTTGATTCCGTTCGCGAGGTTGTCCTGCTTCTCGGCAAGACCTTCTTGACCGCCGCAGGTTCCCTGGTCGGCCCGCGGTGGTCAAGTCCTAGTAAGCTCGTTGCGCTGTGAGTGTCAGATTGGGTGCTTAAACCGCCGGGAACTGCGCCACGGCAGTGCTAAATCAGATACTTAACTGCCAAGAGTAACGCGGCGCCGGGCACTCCCAAAAACCCGACGGTCAAAGCAGAAACAAGGTTGAGCCCCATGTGAAAGCCGACGAACCCTCCCACAACGTTCACAGCCCAAATGACACAGAAGGCGACGGCGGATCTGAGCGCGACCTTGCCCAATTGAGTTAAGGGTTGCGAGAGAGCTCTCAAGAGGTACAGACCCACGATCGCGGCTACTCCGATGCCGAGAAGTACGTTCAGTTCCATGAATATCCCCCCGTGCACCATCTATGAAGGACAAGGCAGAGATATTCCAGAGAGAATAGGCAATAGGCAAGCCGAACCCGCCCTGTTTGCGTTTTGAAGCATTGGCACGTATGCGATGGCGGGAACGACGGCGGCATCGCGTCTAGGATTGGGCTAACGTTGTAAGGTTCAGGAGACCTGGCTCTTGTACTTGCGCAGAAAATAGGAATACTTCCTGCGGGCTGCTTCCATTAAGAAGATGGCTTCGTCGATGAGCTCGGGCTCAACCGCCTCTTCAAAGCAAGATACGGCCACGTCGTATTCCTTTTGGGCCTGCTTCAGCGCAAGAAGGTAGGATTCGAGCTCATCTGAGCACGCTTTTGGAGCTAAGGCCTGCATAATGCGAGTCGCCCCCAAGCAGTGGGATCCATCCGGTGTCCTGGCAGTATACGTCACATGATGCAGTATGGCCACCGTATGGAAGTATTATGCAGGGAATCCTACTCGTATTCGGAGATGGCTAGGTTACTTCGCGCCGGCCTTCCAATGATCTCGCCAGGGTAACTTCATCGGCATAGTCCAAATCAGCGCCGAAGGGAAGTCCTCGCGCCAACCTGGTAACTCGCACCCCCAGCGGTTTCAAGGCCCTGGCCAGGTAAAGCGCGGTAGTCTCTCCATCCACGTCCGGATTGGTAGCCAGGATGACTTCCTTCACCGTCGACTCGGGGCCGAGCCGGGCCATTAGCTCTTTGGTACGGAGGTCCTCCGGCCCCACGCCTTTTAGGGGCTCAATGTATCCGTGGAGTACGTGGTACATGCCCCTATAGCCTCCGGCACGCTCGATGGCTAGGACGTCTTTGGGATAAGCCACAACACAGACCAAGGTCTTGTCCCTCTTTGAATCCTGGCACACGGAGCAGGGGTCGGATTCCGTTAGATTACCGCAGACCGAACAGTATCCAACCCGATCCCTTGCCTGTTCCAAAGCGGAAATGAGCCTGTTTATGGAAGGCTTTCCCGTCACGATCAGATGAAATGCCAGACGTTGCGCGGACTTCGGGCCGATGCCCGGGAGCCTCCGAAGCTCGTCCACTAAAGTCTGGATGGCATTAGGGAACTTGTGCATCAGCTACCACTTCGCCGGCATGTTGGGAAGTCCCACACCCGCCACTTTGGACATCTTATCTTTTCGCGTCTCATCCGCCTTCTGCGCGGCCGCGTTCACGGCCGCCAAGACCAGGTCTTGAAGCATCTCAACGTCATCAGGGTCGACCACTTCTTTTTGAATTTCGATGGACCTGAACTGCATGGAGCAGGTTACGGTGGCCTTCACCATTCCGCCCCCGGCGGTGCCTTCCACCTCGGTGTTTTCCAGTTCTTCCTCGACACGAGCCATCTCGCCCTGAAGCTTTTGAGCTTCCTTCATGAGCCTTTGGATATCAAAACCGCCTGCGCCCGGAAATCTCTGCATTATGTGTGTCCCCCTAGGTAACTATCTTTCCGTCAACCATAGTTATTGCAGCTTTGACCAAGGGATGCAAACTTCTTGACTCGGTTGGAGTCTTGGAGGAATCGCTCCCAAGTTCGCCTTCTTGCGGATCGCCGCTTCCTTCTCCGTTGCCAAAACCTCCGTGTCCCATCGAACCGTCTCTCTGCGTTCCATTCTGCTCCGTGGCCACATCATCTAAAGGTTCTGCTAAGAGAGTCATCTTGCGGCCGGTGAGCCGGTGCAAGTTTTTTTCCACCAAGGTTTTGTGAGTCTTGTTCTGGATCTGTTCCATGTGGGTCGCGTAACCCTTGGGATATCCAAGAACCAGCTTATCGCCAGCTTCAACCCTTAGAGGGGTCGCTGGAAGAAGATATGCCCGAGCTAAGGCGTTCCTGCGTTTCAAAAGCTCATCCATAAGCGGCTGCCAAACCCCTTTCACAAGCTCTATGGGTTGTACCGGAAGGAGCGCAGGCTCAGAGGAAGGACCGTCAGAACGCCCCGGAGGGTCTTCCTCCTCACTGAGATCTCCCCCAGTCTCAGGCGGCGAGGTATCCTCAGATGATGTCTTCTCATCCGTTCGGGGCAACCTTGGCAGGGGTTTAGCGGAAGCCTTACGTGGCTTAGGTTCGGGTTCCGAGTAGACAGCCGGGCCCCGAGCTACCGCGGACTGGCCCAGACCATTGGACTTCTGCAAGAACGTTCCCAGAAGGGCGACCTCGAGTATCAGTCTGGGATCGTCCTGGTTCTTCATATCGGACGCAGCCTTGGATGCGGCGTCGAGCAGAGAGATGAGCCAATCGACCGGCAATGCCTGTGCCAACGCCGTCATGTCCTTAACTTCGCGCTCGGGGCGGCCCAAGTCGGCGGCTTTGCCTCCAGATCTGATAAGCAACAGGTCTCGGGCGAACACTGAGATCTCTGTCGCCAGTTCCCCCATATCCTTTCCACGGTCCGACATTTCTCCGGTGAGCTCCAGCACCGCCTTTAAGTCGCCTTTCTCTAGTGCCCTAAACAACCTGAGCATAGTCTCTGACGAGGTTTCTCCGAGTATTTCCCGGACATCTTGTTCGGTCACAGACCCATCCCCGTAAGTTAGACATAGGTCCAAGATCGATAGAGCGTCTCGCATTGAACCTTGGGCGCTGCGGGCGATAGTCAGGAGCGCGTTTTTCTCCCATGTGCCGGCTGTCGAGCTATCACCGGTGCCCTGTCGGAGTATCTTCTCCAACTGACCCTGGATATCGCCGATTGAAAGCCTTCGAAAGTCCATCCGCTGGCAGCGCGAAGTGATGGTGACCGGTATCTTATGGGGCGCGGTGGTAGCCATAATGAAGACCACGTGCTCAGGGGGTTCTTCCAGAGTCTTCAATAGAGCGTTGAACGCCTCCTGGGTCAGCATGTGCACCTCGTCTATTATGTAGACTTTGTACTTCCCTAGGACGGGAAGATACCTCACGCTTTCCTTGAGGCTTCTCATCTCATCTATGCCGCGGTTGGAAGCGGCGTCAATTTCTATGACATCCACGGAACCGCCCTCGGAAACGGCCTTGCAGGACGGGCAGTCGTCGCAGGGCTCGGTGCCTTGTCGAGAGTGGCAATTTAGAGACTTAGCCAGCAGTCTGGCAACGGTGGTCTTGCCGGTTCCTCGCGGGCCGGAGAAAATGTACGCATGGGAAACCTTGCCTTCGGATAGGGCGTTTCTGAGGATTCGGATAACGGGTTTTTGGTTCACTACGCCTTCCCATTTAGCAGGGCGCCAGACGCGATAAAGAGCGACGTAGGACAAGTGTTATCCCCCCTATTAGTCCACCTTGTCCTTCCCACTTTCGTCTTCCGGGCAAGTATTCCCTCTGACAAAAATCAAATTGGCCGTGCACCCGTCCTTGACCGCCCTCCCCAGGCGATACCGACGTGGCTTGCTCGGGCCAGGTGACCCTGCGGCACATGGGATGATTCGCTTACCGCTGCTTCCTTCCGGACCTGACGGAATTCACGAGACCCCATTGCGCAGGACCCAACCTTCAACGCCGCCCGCGCCGGCCGGCCCCAAAAAGGGACGGCCGCATGACTGGCCTCAACCCCGCTATAGCGGATTGCGGGTTACAGGGCACCGCTACCTCCCCATTTAGCACGGCCAAACTTTACACACCATAAGTGACCAGGCGATTTTTGTCGTGGCGGAGGGAGTGGGATTTGAACCCACGAGACAGTTACCCGTCTACACGCTCTCCAGGCGTGCTCCTTCAGCCGCTCGGACATCCCTCCGCGAACTTAATCACCATGGAGGCAAAGGTTTTTGTTGTGGCGGAGGGGGTGGGATTCGAACCCACGAGGCGCGTTAACGCCTACTCGCTTTCGAGGCGAGCTCGTTCAACCGCTCCGACACCCCTCCGAAACCTTGCCCTCTCCACCTTAGCTACCCTTACGGTCTCGCTCTTAGCTTGCGAAAGAAATCTTCTAAAAGAAAAGCGCACTCGTCTTCCAGGCATCCTGTCACTACCGAAACCCGGTGGTTAAGCCGCTCATCTCGAGTGATATCCATCAATGAGCCCGCCGCTCCTGTCCTCGGGTCTCTGGCACCTATGACCAACTCGGGAATTCTCGCCATCACGATGGCTCCCGCACACATCGGACAGGGCTCTAACGTCACATACATGGTCGCGTCCAAGATGCGCCAACTGCCTTCGTGCTCTGCCGCTTGGCGTATGGCGACCATCTCGGCGTGGGCGGTAGGATCATTCAACGTCTCCTTGAGGTTCCTGCCTCTTCCAATGACCTTGCCGGCTCTCAGGATTACCGCCCCAACGGGCACCTCGCCAAGCCGCACCGCCTTCTTAGCCTCGGCGATGGCCAACCTCATTCCGCGTTCGTGTTGAACCTGCTCTGCCATGCGCTTTCTACCTAGCACAACCGTTTTTAAAACAATTGGTGCGCCCGGGAGGACTCGAACCTCCGGCAGACGGGGATTAGGAATCCCCCGCTCTATCCGCCTGAGCTACGGGCGCATCAAGACCGATTATCGCTGATGGTGCGCCCGGCGGGACTCGAACCCACAACCTACAGATCCGTAGTCTGTCGCTCTATCCAATTGAGCCACGGGCGCAATTTCTGGCGGAGAGGGAGGGATTCGAACCCTCGAAGGGGTTTACCCCCTTAACGGTTTAGCAAACCGTCGCCCTCGGCCAGCTAGGCGACCTCTCCGCAATTTGGCTGCAGACTTTGCTCGTCTGCGCCTGCAAACCTTATTCTAACACGGATAAGCTATTGATTCCAGTGGCGGAGGGGGTGGGATTCGAACCCACGGAGGGCTTGCACCCTCAACAGTTTTCAAGACTGTCGCATTCAACCGCTCTGCCACCCCTCCGAAACTCCCGGATAAACATGATAACACAAGGCAGGAACGTAGATCAATTCGAGGATATCGCGCAAATCACCGACCGTGCCGCCTTTACGCCCGAAACCGAAGCCTGGGCTAAACTGCGGGTTACACCCGCGCCGTCCCCTGCGGCGTACATCCCCGGAATCTCGGTCTCCATGCCCGGAGTAACCTTCACGCGCAAAGAATAGAACTTGGCTTCCACACCATAAAGAAGAGTGCTTTTTGACCAGATTCCCGGCATCAGCCTGTCCAGAGCTTCCAGCATCTCCATTATGTTCTTTATGTGCCTGTAGGGTAGCACTAGGGTGAGATCGCCCGGCGTGGCTTCCTTCAAGCTGGGCTGCACCATGCTCTTGGCCAGGCGCTTGGCGGTGGAACGACGTCCTTCCCACAAATCGCCCAGACGTTGGACTATGGCTCCTCCGCCCAGCATGTTGGCCAGGCTGGCGATGTATTTCCCATATTCTATGGGTTCTTTGAAGGGCTCTGTGAATGTCTTGGAGACTAGGATGGCGAAGTTGGTGTTTTCCAGCGTGGAACTGGTCCTAGAATGCCCGTTGACCGTCACCACGCCGCATGAGTTCTCTGTAACCACTTCTCCTCGAGGACAGACACAGAAAGTCCTCACCAAGTCGTCAAAGGCTTTTGAGTAGTAGTGGATTTTTGGCTCCCACACTTTCTCGGTTGTCTCGTCTGTGATGACCGCGGGCACTTCCACCCTTACACCTATATCTACCGGGTTGTTTTCGGCGGTAAGGCCCAGGCGGCGGGTCTCGCCGGAAAACCACTCCGCGCCTTCCCGGCCCGGCGCAGCGATTAGGTACTTGCAGCGTTCTATTGTGCCATCGCCAAGCTCTACTCCATATATCCTGCCATCGGCGGTGAGGAAGCGATGGACGTTGGTGTCGGTCCTAATCTCCACTTTTGACGATAGGTGATCAAACATGTTTTTCAGTATTTCCGGGCAATTCTCGGTTCCTAAGTGTCTAATCTTTCCCGGAACCAACTCCAAGCCTGCCCGGGCGGCGCGCGTAACTAAATTTTGGATAGCCTCGCCGTCCGTGCCGTATAAACGCCCCGGGGCGCCGAAATCGCGCCAAGTGGCGTCGATATACTCGAGGAGATCGCTCAAATGCTCGTCGGACAAGTACTCATCGAGAAACCCACCAAATCGGGTAGTGAGAGTCAGCTTCCCATCGCTGAAGGCACCCGCTCCTCCCCAGCCCGAAGTGACACTGCACGGCGAGCATTCAAGACAGCCGCCGACCTGCCCTCCCCGAGGACACTTGCGAGCGTCCAGCGACTTTCCTTTGTCCACCACGAGTACAGAGAGGCCGGGAGCGTTTCTGGTAAATTCCAAAGCCGCGAATATGCCTGCCGGCCCGGCACCTACGATTACCACATCCCAGATCAAAAGAGCACCTCCATGGTTACAATACCCTACGGGGTATGGACTACATCCAGGTCCTCGAACCTGCAAATCTCCCGGGAAAAGAAGAGCTTCACCGACCCTGTCGGGCCGTTCCTCTGCTTAGCTACTATCAACTGAATTGCATTTTGCTGTTCCAATTCCGGGTCCGCATAGAGGAACATCACTATGTCGGCGTCTTGCTCAATGGCTCCGGACTCGCGCAAGTCGGAAAGCTGAGGAATCTGTTTTTGACGCTGCTCGACTGCTCGTGATAACTGGGACAAGGCGATAACAGGAATATCCAGTTCTCTGGCAAGCCCTTTCAGCGACCGGGAGATTTCGGATATCTCCTGTTGCCTGTTGTCCTGACGGTGAGATGACCTCATGAGCTGTAGGTAGTCTATGATGACAAGCCCAAGGCCATGTTCGGCTTGGAGCCTGCGGCACTTAGTCCGCAATTCCATTACCGAGATAGACGGGGTATCATCGATGAAGATCTTGGCCTCGCCCAAGCGCCCCAATGCCAGAGAAAGCCGCCGCCATTCATCTTCGTCAAGATAGCCGTTGCGAAGCTTTTGGCTCGGTATCGCGGCTTCGGAACACAATAGGCGCTGTGCGACTTGTTCCTTGGACATCTCCAGACTGAACACCACCGTGGGGATGCCGGTCCTTAAAGATACGTTCCTCGCCATGTTAAGAGCCAAGGAGGTCTTGCCCACAGACGGCCTGGCGGCCAGAATCACCAGGTCAGAGTTCTGAAAACCCGTGGTCATGCGGTCTAGGTCCCCTAGTCCGCTGGGGAGACCCACAGTCTCGCCGCCGCGGGTTGCCATGAGTTCAATTTTCTCCATGGCCTCAACCAGGACTTCTTTCAAAGCGACGTACCCATGAGAAGATCTGTCCCTGGACACCTTAAAGATAGCTTCCTCGGCCTTATCCAGGAGCTCGGCCACTTCAAAGTTGCCTCTATAAGCCAAAGCGGCCACCTCTGTCGCGGCTGAAATCAGCCTTCGCGTGACCGCTTTCTCCGAGACTATCCTGGCATAATACTCTATGTTGGCAGCGGTTGGGACGAAATTGGCGAGCCTCGCCAATTCCGCCATACCGCCGATTTTCTCGAGTTCGCCTGTGGCGCGGAGGCGGTCCGCCAGAGTCACCACGTCAATTGCCTCCGGAACCGCCGCCATGTCCACCATACGCCGGAAGATTACCCGGTGAACCTCTTTGTAGAAATCTTCTGGCGTCAGAATCTCTATCGCAGTCATTACCGCTTCTTTTTCGATGAGCATTGAACCCAGCACGGATTCCTCTGCCTCTAGGTTCTGAGGAGGCACTCGCTCAAGAGCCGATGCCAATGGATGACACCTCCCAAAATGGTGCGCGCAGAGCCCCCAAGCTCAATGAAACCCGGTAGTAACGCTCAATCGGCGCAAAACGCGGACTGGCGCCATTGAGGGCAAACCACGTCAAGGGCCTCCCGGACGTCTGACACGAACACTACATCTATGCCCCGCACTTCCTTGACGCCCTTGGAGTTCTCTTCCGGTAGCAAGACGACCTTCATACCGGCCTGTTTGGCCCCGTAAAGCTTCTCGTAGACCCCTCCTATGGCTTTCACTTGCCCCTGCAAAGACACCTCGCCTGTAACAGCTACATCTTGACGGAGCGGAAGAGAAGTCACTGTCGAGAAAATGGCAAGAGTAATTGCCAGCCCGGCGGAGGGCCCATCAACTTTCGCCCCTCCCACGATGTTCACGTGCACATCTGTGGCGGACAAATCTATATCAAACAACTTGCGGATGGAAACCGCGGCGTTATAGAGGGAGTCTTTCACCATAGACCCTGCGGTGTCATTCATTCTGACCGAACCTTTTCCACTTTCGCGAGCGGCGAAACTCACTGCCTCGATTTCCAGGATGGAGCCCAGATAGCTCGCGACGCCCAGGCCAAACGACTTGCCTACTTCAACCCCGTCCTTAGCGCGGGCCGTCACGCTTGGAAGGAGCCGACCCGTTCCTATGGCTTCTTTCACATCATCAACCGAGATGGGTAGGAAGCCCCGCTCGGGCATAGAACCAAACCGGTGCAAGGCGATGGCGTACGCATCAGCCAGAAGCCCCACCGCCTTGCGACCCTCGATGGTAAAGTCCGCGATTACGCCGGAGGCTTCTGCCGAGATTCTAGCCTTTAAACGGCGGGCCGCCCCAGCCACTGTACGCATCAACC
>DAIRWA010000033.1:0-12354 GCA_036802545.1 Bacillota bacterium
GCGATGGACCGCATGACCTGTTCCAGGTCTCTCCATGACTTGGCGTAAACGCTCGCCTGTCCGGTCATGCCGACCACGTAAGAGAGGCCCAACACGACACACGCGGCGATTAGGAGTCCGTTCTTCTTCAGCACGGGCATGCCCTCCTTAATGATACCTCTATCAATGGTTACGCCAGTTTTCCGTCAGAGTTCCTACATTGGGAAGTTTTCTTCCGTGAAGACCTTGATTCCGTGAGATAAGAGGAGTTCGGCAAACACACCATTGCCATCGACAAGATTATGCGAGAACCTGCCGTCATACACCTGCCCCAGACCGCAGGAAGGGCTTCGCGCCTTCAAAACCGCCTTGGAGCAACCGAACTGCAACCCAACGCTTAGGGCCCTCAGCGCCCCATCCATATATTGCCGGGTCAAATCGATCCCTGCGGCAGTCTTGACATTAGCCCCGCGCAATACTGAACGTTCGTCGCCTAGCTGGATAATCTCCGCAGGCTCACGAGGAACCGTCAGGCCACCCAACACCTCGGGGCAGACAGGCACACCAAGCCCCTTACGCAGGAGCGAAAGCAGTCTCGAATCCCCTTTGCATTTACCATCATACCGGCAGGGAAAGTTGCACAGGCAGGCCGAAATGATATACGTTTAGATCACCTCATCAGTCCATCCTGATGTCACGGAAAAAGTCTCGGAGGTCAGGTCAATGTTCTTATCTCGCAAGCGGCACTTCCTTCTTCGCACGACGATTTCCTGCTTCTTAGCATGCACGGCGATACTCTCATGGGTTTCCGGAACGGTTTTCGCGGCGACCGCACCGCCGGAAGTTAACGCCGACGGTTACTTGGTGGCCGACTTTACAACCGGGCGCGTGCTTATGTCACGAGACGTTGATACTGCCTTCGTGCCTGCTAGCCTCACGAAGATCATGTCCCTACATGTTTTGTTTGACGCCATCTCCAATGGCGAAGTAGCTCTGGACGACATGGTAAAGATCTCTGAGCTCGCCTGGTCAACCCAGGGTTCAAAGATGTACATACTTGTAGGCTCGGAAGTGAAATTGGAAGACCTGGTTAAAGGGATTACCGTGATGTCGGGCAACGACGCCTGCGTAGCCGTGGCCGAACATGTGGCCGGAAACGTGCAAAGTTTTGTAGAACGCATGAACGTCAAAGCCAGATCTCTGGGAATGACCACGACTCACTACGTGGACCCCCATGGTCTGTCTGACGATAACCAAGTGTCAGTGTCCGACCTCATGTGGCTGGTCACCTCATACGCCACGATGCACCCGGAGGCCCTCCCGTATCACGCCTTCAAGGAGTTCGCTTACACGCCCCCGGGCACATCTCAGATGGCGCCCCAGTTTAGCCGAAACAGGCTTCTCTGGTCATACCCGGGCACCTACGGCTTGAAGACGGGTTTCACAACCAAAGCGGGCTTCAACACGGTCGTACTGTGCGAAAGAGACGGGCTGGATCTCATCGCTATCGTGATGGGCTCGGCGCGAGGAAAATCCATCGATGAAGGTGAACGGGAGCGCACCGCGCTGGTCACCTCGATGCTCGACTGGGCATATGACAACTACACTTTTGTCTCGGTAGGAGAGCCCGATACAGTGGTGGGACAGGCAAGGGTTTGGAAAGGGCGCGGCAAGTGGGTGGATGCGGTAGCGCCTTTAGGGCTCGGCGCGACCGTCGAGAAGGAACAGAAGGACTCTTTGACCTATACGGTTGAACTTCGCTCCGACATCGAAGCCCCTATTCAGCGCGGCCAGAAAGTCGGCGAGGCCGTGTTTACGGTAGACGGACAAGAGGTAGGTCGAGCGAACCTGGTAGCGAGCGCGGACGTTCCTAAAGGTAACATCCTGCGCGTGATATGGGATGTCATCGTGCGGGCTCTGGGGCGGGCCTTTACACGGACCTAGAGCCCTGGAATGAGGCAGCGTGTCAAAGACTGCGCGTTATGTAAACAGATGTGCAACTATAGTTGACGGTGACGGGCCAGATGCGTCACCAGGTGAGAAGCTGCGCGTTATGTAAATGGATGTGTAACTATAGTTGGCGATAGACCGAGATGTCACACTATAGTTGGCGATTGGCCGAGATCTCACACTATAGTTGGCGATTGGCCGAGATCTCACACTATAGTTGCGTATAGGGTTACATAATGCAGTATCGCAGGTCGAGACACCTGTCCATTGGATAAATGACTGGATATAGACGTGGATGGATCACGTTAGACGACGGCGGATAGGTAACGCGGATAGATGACGTGAATGAACCACGTAGATGAATCACTAGGCCAGTGCACTATGGTCTTACCATTTGTACACTTGAGCTTTCTCCCGCGGGTCAAATCCCATGCACAGAAGATGTTCTACTTCGTTTTCCTTCGAGACCGTCAGCTTATCGCCGATCTCGTCCAGAATGCTTATTGAGCAATTGGCTACCGAAGACACGCCTGGGTCCACAGTCTGACCTTTTCCGTAAGCGAGCAGGTTTCTGATAACCCCTCCATGACACACGATGGCCACAGCGCCAGGAACCGGGGTTTTACCCCTGCAAGACTCCCGAATTCTTTCGAAAGCCGCAACCGCCCTCTGATAAGCCTCCAGGTAGGACTCGCCTCCGGGACGTGGCGCATTAAGCGGCTCCCTCTTTAGTTCTTTGAAAACTTCCGGCCACAGCTTCTCGGCCTCGGCAAGAGTCTTGCCTTGGAGGATACCGCAGTGAATCTCCCTGAGTCCGCTGTCTAGGGTAACCGCCGCGGCACGCCTTTTTCTCTGCCCGGCAAGAATCCTCTCGGCAGTCCTAGACGCTCGGGATAAGTCGCTTGACCAAATCTCGTCAAGCCCTGCTTCCGATAATGCCCGGGCGACCAACTCCGCCTGCTTTAGGCCGACATCTGATAGGGGAACATCCAGCTGTCCCTGCAGTATGCCTGACTTGTTCGCTTCAGTCTCTCCGTGCCTCACCAAGTAGTATCTCGTCATGTGCTCCCCTCCACGGTCGAGTATACACCAAAAGGGATTCGAGCAAGCCGGTGGCGAATACAACGAAGAGACAGGGAGCCTGGATGGCAACCTAGCCAGACAGGGTATCTCCTGGACCGGCTAGGGCCACTCGGACCTATAGAAGCCGGAGGTTTTATAGTGGCCGCGACCGACAAGCCGCGGGTCAGCGCACACTGCGACCCGAAGATCACTGCCCACAACAGATTGGCTTTCATAGTGGATGGAGCTAGCTTCAATATCGGTTCGGCGTTCCTAGAAGGCAACACGGTGCTGCCGACTTTCGTACGTACGCTTACGAGTTCGCCGCTCCTAATAGGGATGGTTAGCGCAGTTCGCAGTTTCGGATACCTGATGCCCCAGATATTTGTGGCCGGATACATAGAAAACCGCCCTATGAAAAAGCCCTTTATGATGAAGGTAGGCTATGTAATGCGAGCCGCCGGAATCCTAATGGCGCTTTCCGCCCTCATAGCCAAGAGCAACCCGAACTTGGCCTTACCAGTGTTCTTTGGCGCTCTGGTCGTCTTCTCTTTCTCCGACGGCCTTGGCGGTCTTCCGTGGATGGACATTGTGGCCCGGACTATCCCGCCGGACCGGCGAGGTCGGCTTTTCGGAACCCAGCAAGCGGTCGGGGGGACCCTGTCCTTTCTATCCGGATTCCTAATTCGGCAGCTCTTGAACCAAGACGGCGACTATCCCATGAACTACTTCATGGTCATGGCGCTGGGAGCGTTTTTCATGTGCTGTTCACTGGCCGCCATGCACTTCATACTAGACCCTGGCGGCCCCGCTCCTAAGACATATCGCTCTCTGAGGACGTACCTCAGAGAGCTCCCCACGGCGTGGAGCGATAATCCGCGGTTTAGGCAGCTCATGGTTACCAGGCTTCTGACGGGATCGCTTTACCTATGCCTTCCGTTCTTTGCCATTCACGCTCAGACTGACCTCGACTTTCCCGTGAGCGTTGTGGGGTTGTTCGTGTCAGCCCAAATGGTAGGGACCGTAGTAGGAGGGCCTATCTGGGGGTGCCTGGGAGACAGACACGGCCCGTATCTGGTCATAAGGTTTACGGCTCTCATCACTATGGCAACCCCGTTTCTGGCCTTGGGAGCTCGCCTGGTCGCGTCTCTGGGAATTCGAGCGGTTGCGTACTTCCTCTACTTCCTGCTGTATGTTTGTATCGGAGGGTTCTTCGGAGGCACGTGGATTGGCTTCTCCAACTATGTGTTCGACATTTCGGAAGAGAGCAATAGGGCCACGCTGATGGGCCTCTACAACACCATCGGAGCTCCTTTGACTCTGCTCACTATGGTTGGCGGGTGGATCCTTCAAACCAGCACTTTTCCGACCCTATTTGCCATTGTCGCGGCAATCGAGGTGGTTGCTTGCTCAGTGGCGTTCAGGCTTCCCAAATCGAGAGAGGTGCCATCTAACTCCTCCACGCATACGCTGTAGTCGGAGGAGGGATCGCGTGTCCAGAAAGGCTGCCCATTGGGGATTGGCTTTGGGAGGCGGAGGAGTCCTGGGCTTTGCCCACATAGGAATCCTCATGGCCATGCGCCTTTACGGTCTGGCTCCTTCCATGATAGTCGGAACCAGCGCCGGAGGGGCGGTCGCGGGCCTCTTGGCTGCCGGCGTAAATATCACGGGAATTCAAGACGGAGCGATAGCCTTGACCGCGGAGGACCATATCATGGATGACGAGGTCATGGAGTTTCCTACGGGCGGAGCCAGACCGTTCTCCCTGGGATTCAAAGGTCTTGTGAGGGGTGGTTTCATCGAGTCATGGTGTGACCGCCTTACCGGAGGTAAACGCATACACGACGTTGAGATGCCGTTAGCCATCACCGCAGTAGACGTTGAAAGCGGCGACGAAGTCGTTTTCACAAACCGACCACCGCGATATACCACATCCATCTTGGGTTGCCATACCGGCAGAGTTTACATAACCGACGCCAAGATCTCGGAAGCCATCCGCGCAAGTATTTCTTTGCCGGGCGTATTTGTGCCCAAGAAGCTCCACGGCAGGACACTGGTAGACGGAGGCGTCCTAAACATGGTGCCTGTCAACGAGCTTAAGCGCATGGGCGCCGATGAAATTGTGGCCGTTGACTTGGGCTCCCACGCAGAAAAACCCCAGAAAGTGGACGGCGTGATAGACGTCCTCTCAAGGTGCTTCTCCCTGGCCAGCAGGAGGGAAGTCGAACGGGTGCTTACCGAGCATGCGTCTTTGATCCTGCAACCCGAGGTGTGGGACGTAGGGTTCCCAACTCCAAATAAAGCTCGAGCGCTAATTGAGTCAGGGAAAGCATGCGCCGAGAAAAACATGGACCGCTTGGTTACGATGCTGAAGTAATCAGGCGGTACTACTCCCTTGCGCTTACGACTCCAAGAAGGCTACAATTCACTTGTGCGCAAGTCGTGTGCGCACATGGGTTCTTGAACGAAAGGAGGGTTCGCGAGGATGACGCGTGACGACATCACCAGTCTGAAACTTCACCGCCACTGGATATCCCATGTTGTGGGACGACTCCAAGGGGCCACCATGCCCTTTTGCGCCTCTCGCGGCCGTCCCTACCGATTACATGATCCTAGACCGCCCAGACTGTCCTCTTAAAGGGCAGATGGCAGTCACGAACACTTG
This sequence comes from Bacillota bacterium, assembly GCA_036802545.1. Classification (GTDB taxonomy): domain Bacteria; phylum Bacillota; class Sulfobacillia; order Fermentithermobacillales; family Fermentithermobacillaceae; genus DULO01. The sequence continues at coordinate 5,657 of DAIRWA010000033.1, forward strand.
GATAACAGTGGGGCCGGGTTCACCGGCCCCTCTTCTTTGAGCGGACCGGTTACCTTAGGGGATGGCTGAAACGAGAGGCAGTCGTCCACGAGTACGGAGGAAAGGGTGACCGGCTATGCCGATGCCGCATCAAGACATGAAGCGCCTCATCCAAAGGCGCCTAAGAGGGACCGAAGGCCATGCGAGGACACGGGTGATTCAAGAATGCATGGAGATGCTGCCCGGATACAAGCAGGGTCCATACGCCGATCTTCGGAAATGGCTCCTCGCGCAGATGGAAACCACGAGAAAACGCACGGGTGTCAAGCATTCTGACGGGCTGTTCGTCCCCAGAGGCGGCGATGCCAGAATCGTTCTGCTTGGCCCCCCAAACGCGGGCAAATCGTCGCTGCTCAGGGCGTTATGCGGGAGCAGCGTGACGGTGGGGGACTACCCGTTCACTACCCTTAGGCCCATCGCCGCCACAGCCATAATTAACGACGCGCGAATCCAGCTAGTTGAGATACCCGGGCTCATACAGGGAGCCAGGGAAGACAAGGGGAGCGGAAGGATGTACCTGGCAGCGGCAGAGGACGCTCGGGGATTTCTCCTTGTTCTGCCTCTCGAGGCCGGAGGGCTCGACAGACTATTATCGGTAGTCTCAGAGGTCGACTTTATCATTCAAGTTCGGCCCTTGCTCGTTGTCGCGACCAAGGCGGATTTGCCCGAGTCAAGAGAGACGCTTCTATCAGCAAGAGCACGACTGCCCGAAAGAACCCTGGTTGCGGTTTCGTCGCAGACAGGAGAAGGGCTAGAGGAACTCAGACAGTCCATCTGGAAGCTCGCGGGCCTGATGCGAGTGTTCAGCAAACAGGTAAACCCCGGCGGTCGTGACGACCGACCGTTCATCGTTCCTGAAGGAACCACCGTGGAAGAACTGGCAGCCTTCATCCATAAGGATCTGCCTTTGCAGATGCACAACGCGGCGGTTTGGGGCAGTTCCGCTAAGTTCCCAGGCCAGCTGGTGGGCAGAGAACACATTCTTCAGGATCGCGATAGAGTGATCGTCAAGCGCAAGGCGTGATGTGTAATCGCGGCTGATAGCGCAGTAGCCGAAACCTAGTATAGAAGTCGCCGGCTAAAGGACCCCGGACAAGTCCGGGGTCGTCGATGCGATTGTCTCGAAGCGCACCCACGTTCTCTCAAGCGTGCGGTCGAAACAAGGCGATCGGTGCAGCTGTTCTGGCCATGCTGCTGGTCAGGCCGTTCTACACCGTGTCGGCAACGTAGACGGTGTTGCCTCCGCCTTTCTTAGCTAAGTACATCGCCCTGTCCGCAAGCCGGACCAATTCTCTCCCGGTGGTGGAGTGCACCGGGAAGGTGGCGATTCCGTAGCTGAGCCCGCACTTGATTGGGATCCCATTATAGATAGGGGGGCTCTCTTGCAGTTCGTCTAGAGTGCACATGGCGAACTTAACAGCGCTGGAGGTGTCCGTGCCGTGACACAGAAGCACAAACTCATCTCCACCGTAACGCATCACGTTGTCCTTACCTACTTTCCCGACGAGGTACGCGCCGATCTGAATTAACACAGAATCCCCGGCCGCATGCCCAAAGGTATCATTGATGCTTTTGAGTCCATCTACATCCACAAATAGGATAGACACTACACTGTCAGTATGGTTGAAGTTCAAACCTCTGTCTAGCTGGTCCTCCAAATAACGGAGGTTATGGAGTCCGGTCAGGGCGTCTGTCCGGGACTCCTCGGCCTTCGTGGCGCATTCTTTTAGGAGACGGGACTGGGCGAAGATGGCGAACACTGCCATAAGAGCGACAGCTGCGCCTCCATACCCCATGTAGTGGACCAGGAGAGCGCTTACGATAGACGAGCTGTATACGGTAGGGATCGCGTACGCACGGTCCTCGAACCCAATGCGCTTCAGCCACGGAATGAATGGTTCCTTATGTTCAAGAGCGATAGCTTGTGCGACCAGACCGTAGTTCACCAGTTCCTGAACGAACACCATGACAGGCAGCACAACCAGCGCTTTCGTGCCGAGATTGACTCCGGGGGCCCATCCCATGGCTCCACCCACACTGGCAGCGGCGATGACGGATAACGCTAATTGCCCAATGTTGAATAGGGAGTTTAGCAGTCCATTTCTCTTGGTGACGAAGTGTACGAGAAACGAAGGAAGCACGGTGAGCAAAGCAAGGGGAAGGCCGAAGCAGTACAAACCCGTTATGATGACCGGAGTGCCGGGCATGAGCCTTACTCCGGTCGGGAGTACGAAAACCACGTTGTGCACTACGAGACCGGCGGTACCGAAAAGCATCACGGATGTCCAGGATGGCCAAGTCGCATCTTCAAGAACTCTTGCCATTGTCACAAGGCCGGCCAGGCTACCTACAACAAAATACACGGCTAGCCGCAGCCGGTCGGTACCGACAAGCTTCGTACGGATGAGTCGATTCATAGCGCCACTCCCTAGACATGAGCGAGATCTCCGCTCTAGTAGTCTCATCGGCCAAATCCTTCTCTTCCGTTAACGAAAAGTAGGAGATATCTTCACCGCCAGAAGGCCGGTGTTAGGGTTACGAAGACCGTGAATATCTCGAGCCTGCCCAGAAGCATAAGTATCGTGAGCAGCATTTTACCGGAGGCGGGGACTAAGGCGTAACTGAACATCGGTCCCACCGCGCCCAAACCCGGACCGATGTTGCCCAAGGTGGCGGCGACAGCCGAAAATGATGAAAGCATGTCCAGCCCAAGTCCAAGCAGACAAAACGTGCCTATCAAAGCGAACCCCGCATATGCCAGCATAAAGACCAAGACGGTCCTAACTGTGTTTTCCGGGATCACATGGTCTCCGACCCGCAGGGGAAGTACAGCCTTGGCATGGATCATCCGCCTCACCTCACGGAAAATGCTCTTAAACAGGACAAGGTACCTTATAACCTTAACAGAGCCTCCGGTTGACCCCGAACAAGGACCAACAAACATGAGGAGCAGGAGTACTGCCCGAGATAGGTCTGGCCATCTGTGAAAATCCGCGGTGACATAGCCCGTCGTGGTTATCACCGACACGACCTGGAACGACCCTTGATGCAGCGCCTCACCCAGGCCTAGCTCTTCATACACATTGGCGGCGATTATGAGCGTCGCGACCAATATTATGGCCAGGTACAGCCGGGCTTCTTTGTCGCGAAACACGTGCTTCAGGCTTCTCGTGGTCAAGGCCTTATAGAACAAGCTGAAGTTCATGCCGGCAAGCAACATGAAGATCAGAATGATATAGTGTATCCAGGGGTTTTGATATGCCCCGACACTCAGGTTCCTGTTGGAGAAGCCACCCGTCGCAACAGACCCAAACGTGTGTATCAACGCATCATAGAGGTTCATCCCGGCAATGCGGAGGAACGCCATCTCCAACACAGTCATTCCTCCATAGATCGCTAAAAGCGACGAAGCGGTCTGCCTTAGCCGTGGAGTAAGGCGCTCTACTTCTGGTCCGGGCACTTCCGCCTTAAAGAGAAACGTACCGCCCAAACCGGCCCTGGGCACAAAAGCCAGGAAAATGAGGATAATCCCCATGCCTCCCAGCCAGTGAAGGTAGCTCCTCCAGAACAAGACACCCGCCGCGGGTACTTCAACTACCGGCATTACGGTGGCGCCGGTCGTGGTGAACCCTGACATGCTTTCGAATACCGCGTCAACAGGGTGGGGAAGGACTCCGGAAAGGATGAACGGGATCGCTGCCGCTAACGAACTTGCCACCCAGCCGCCGGATACTATCAAGTAGGAATCTCGCGGGCCAACGGTCAAGTCTCCCCTGCGCGTGTATAGTATAAGGCCAGGGATGCCCACCAGCGGGATAGAAATAGCAAAGGCGAGCCAGTCGGGAGTCCCGTAGTACAGCGCCCAAAACACCGGGAACAGCATACTGAGCGCAAGAAAGATGAGCAGGAACCCGAAGACCCCCAATATGCCCCTCCAGTTCACCGGTAAGCCCTCACAATCCCAGTATCGTCTTTAGCCTCGGAGCCGCTGCGGCGCTGCTGAAGGTTATGACTCGATCTCCGGCATAAACTGCCGAATTCCCATGGGGGATGATGACCTCAGCGCCCCGAATGATGGTCCCTATCAGCGCGCCGGCGGGCAGGCCCGCGCTGCGCAAGGGCTTTCCTACGATGGGGGCATCCCCGGCCACTACAACTTCCATTACCTCCGCCTGTCCCTGTTTCAGGAAAGCCAGATCCACCAGTCTTTCCGCCTGAACCAAGCGAAGAATGGTGCTGGCGGTCAAAAGCCGGGGAATCACGCTAGCGTGGACACCTATTGTATCAGCCAAAGAGCTGTATTCTTCTCGCCCGAGCAAAACGATTATCTCCTTCACCCCGAGTCTCTTCGCGACCATGGCGATAAGGAGGTTCGTCTCTTCTTGGCCTGTAGCCGCTATCAAAGCGTCGCATTCACCGATCTGTTCAGACGCGAGAAGACCCATATTAGTCCCATCGCCGTTAATCACCAATGCTCCGGGAAGGTGCTCGGCTAGGTATTGGGCTCGTTCCGGGTCAGTCTCTATGAGTTTGACCGACAAACCTTCGCGCTGATAGCCTGATAGGATTTCGCATGTGCGCAACCCCGTTTCGCCCCCGCCAACCAGTGTGACGGAACGGATCTGGTTGGGAATCCTTCCGGCCAGAAAGGTAGAACGCTCAAAGTTGCCGCTTCTTCCGATGACGTAAAAGTAATCTCCCAACTGGAACGCGGTATTGCCGTCCGGGATCAAGAGCTCGCCGTTTCTCACCACCGCGACGACCAAAGAGTTCTTCAAGGCCATTTGGCGCAAGGGTTTACCCAGCACTCCCGCGCCCGGAGTATCACAGCGAAAGCCAAGCAATTCGACCCTTCCGTCGGCGTAGAACCCCACTTCGCTGGCGGTGGGCGTTCTTATCAGCTTTGCGATTTCCTGGGCGGCCAAACGCTCCGGATGGATGATGAGGTCGATGCCCAACTGCCCGTGGACAAGGGCTTTCGCGGGTAGGGTGTAGTCAGGGTTCCTTACCCGCGCCACGGTAGTGGTCACTCCGTAATACTTGGCAGTAAGGCAAGCGATGATGTTGGCTTCATCTTGGGTCGTGACCGCGATGACCATATCGGTATCGGAGACGCCGGCTTCCTCCAGAGTCCTGGGAGACGCGCCATTGCCCGCGATGGTCATGACATCAAGAGTCTCCCGAGCGGGGAGGAGGGCTTCCTCCCTGGCGTCAATGAGAACGACATCATGGGATTCCTCCGCCAGCTTGCGAGCTATGTGATAGCCGACCTTTCCCGCTCCGATTACTATGGCTCTCATGTCGATTCACACTGGCCTTTCCGCTACTCCTATTCTGTATCTCTACATCACCCGTTCCGTCTGCGACAAACGTGCTCCTCGATGGCCGCACAACACATGCTGAATGCAGTACGTGTGGCACGTTTGGTACGTGCGTACATAAAGTACAGCATACAAGGGTGCATGAGAACATTCAATGCCATCCTTTGGGTCTCCTGCAAACGGGCGGGCAAGGACGGTCCAACAACAGAGGGTAAAGCGTGTTGATACAAACACTGATTGGCAAGTCGCCTAGAAAGACAGATAATTGTTGTAATCATGGCACGGGTGGTGCGACATGCGAATAATCGTACGACAGGCGACCAGAGAAGACCTAACTGCGGTATTGGCGGTCGAGAGTGAAGCAACACCGAACCTCAGGTATCTGCCGATGGTTTCCGATCAGTTCTTTTACGACGAAGAAGGCGACTTCAGCGTGGCCGAAGCGGACGGGGAAGTGGTCGGGTGCGCGAAGTTCACGGTTATGCCCGACGGTTCAGCCTGGCTGGAAGCCCTGCGCGTTATGCCCAAGGTACAAGGAAACGGCATAGGAAAGGCCTTTTACGCCCGGTTCTTCGAGGTGGCTAGGAAGAAGGGCATCAAGACGATGCGGATGTACACCGGAGTCAGGAACAAGGTAAGCAAGGGGCTCGCCGAGCGAAACGGGTTTAGCCTTGCCGGTACCTATCGGGGGATGTCTCGGGCCGTTGGAGCGGCTTTGTGGAGTGGCGATGGGTCGCGCGGCAGCTCTGTCGATGCCGCCAGCGCCGATGGAGCCGCTGGCGCCGTCTCGATAGCCGATACTTCTAAGGAGTCGTCGGGGGTTGCTGCGGCCACCGATCGAGAGGCGTCATTCCGCACGGTGATTGACCCTGAGCGAGCTACCCGACTACTTATGCCCCTTGAAGATAGATGGGGCGGGTTCGTCGTCATGAACCGGACATTCTACCGGCTAACGCCGGCGTTGTGCGAAACCTGGACTAAGGAAGGAAAGATTTTCGAGGAACCACTATCAGGAAGCGTGGTCGCGCTTGGGGCACGGTTCATGCCGGAGCAGGCCCTTCACCTGGCGGCGTTCTCCGGAGACGAGAGGCTGTGCCTGGAATTCGCCGCTAAACAGGCCGAATTGCGGGGCGTCAGTCGAGTACAGTGCATGTTTCCTCCATCCGCATGCGACATCCAGAGCACCTTGGTGGCGCACAGCTTCGAGCAAGACGCTTCAGACTACTTGGTGATGGAGGTTTCTGTGACTGTTGCGGGGCGTTGCGGTAGTTAGTTTACATAAGTGGCTCTCATTTGCTGGTGGGCAAGGGTTCTACTGGATCCTTGCTCCGTGGCAAG
>DAIRWA010000034.1:0-12134 GCA_036802545.1 Bacillota bacterium
AATGGCCCGGCAGAAGCACCACTCTTAGCTACACCCTACAAAACTCCAGCGGCTCAGATACAGCTACGGTTACGGTCAAGGTAGTAGGCCCCTAGTATCGCCGAATGGAGGGCATGACTCGTGGATCGACCCCGGAATTGGTTTGACCGCCGGTGGTGGCTGTTCGCTACCACGGCGGTCGTTATTCTTATCTATAACACTTATATGTGGTTCTCCATTCGAGGGCTACCGAACACGATTCGCGAGACTCAACCCGGCCCTTGGGTTCAACACTCGGTAGACTGGAATTACGCGATTGACCTTTCCCCCGGCGCCTTGTACCCAGACGGCCTAACAGTCGGTCCTGAGCAGAAGGCGATACCCATAAACCTCTTCTCGCAAGCCAAGGTCTTCTTAACCGATGACATTACATCCGAGGGGCTCGAAGTTACGTCGCTGGAGTATGAGATTGATCTCTTGGTGAGTGCGGAAGACCTGTGGCAGCGTAGTTACGAATTGATTACCCGACAACCTACGGACGAAGGCATGTCCCAGATCCGCTGCGAGTTTGACCTCCCGATAGAGTCTTTAGCGGCTGATATCGCTGAAATCAGCCGGGAAATCGGCATGGGTTCTCCCAACGGCGACTACCAAATCGCAGTGAGGTTCCAGACCTGGGTTGGAGTGCGAGATCCTGAGCCTAAGGTATATGAGTACGCGCCTACCGCAACGTTCACACTGACTAGATCCGGTCTTATGCTTGACTTGCCCGTCGATGAATTGTCACCCGTAGAAAGATACGCCCTGGACATGGAGGTCGAACGGACCAACTCGCGAAGGTTCTTGGGGCGAGAGATGAACGTGGTTGATCTCAAACAGACCACGACCGGCATACTTGGTATGGTCGTGGCCGCACAGATCCCGGTCATGTTGTGGGCGATAAAAGCCTCGCGCCTATCCACCTCCAAGGCGGATCGCAAGCGGGACCCGGCGCGCGACTACAGAAGCCGTCTGATTGCAGCTGCCCACCTTGACGTTGACAACTCTCAAGTGATCGTGCGGGTTAAGGGACTGAAGGAACTCGCTCGGATCGCCGATGAGGCACAGGCAACGATCATGGAATTGGATAGCTCTGCCAAACCCATCCTCTCTGAACTTGAGTTTCAGCCAAACCCTGAACTGCAGGGACGCAGGTTCTTCACGGTGATCGGCGGTACCGTGTATTATGTGGTGTAGGAGCATGCTAGGGGGAATACTCGCCAGGGCGAAGCGAGCCGGCCTGGCCGGTGTGGCAGCTTCGGCACTGGGAGCGTTTAGGCTGATTTCTTGGTTGCTCACCTCTGCGATGTATCTCATCCAGCCCTCATATCCTGTAGAGCAACAATTCAGACTGGCCGTGGTAGGTGTATTGCTGGTCGCCGCCCTGCTCTCAACTCGCCTTTTGAACCGCTCGCTTACGGATACTCGGCAGATCGCAGCCTTGACCTTGGCAGAAGCTTTTGGCCTCCCCGCACTACTGCTGCCCACAGGGGGATTATCTAGCCCCTCCTTACGTCTGCCGTTTATCTGCCTATGGGATACATGTGGGGTGTTCTAATCGCTTTTCTCCTGACAGCCATTGGAACTGGTTACATAAGAGCATTCGGTCAAACCGGTCTACCCATTGCGGGCAACGAGACGGTCATTCTAGTACTGGTGTTAGTGACTCTTGTGACCCACGTGCAAGCCCGCCTATTAAGGGCGCTTGAGGAGCGTTCCAAGCGAACCGACCATACCCTTGATTATCTGAGCCAGATATACCAGATGGTAGAGAGCGCCGGCACCGCAAGGGAAGAGGTGGACCTTGTTCACCTAATCGCGCTATATGGGAAGCAACTCACAGGAGCCGAGAAGGCCGCGTATTGGCCCGCGGGCGAAGACGATAGCGGGGTTCTTCAACCTGCACCCAGTGTGATACACGGCCTGCGCGAGGGGATCGCCGCCGAGCAATTCTCCAACAACGTGAGCGATTGGTGGACAAGTACTCTACCCGAAGCGACCTGCAAGGAACACGTTGATGAGAAGGGAGCCCGGTGGCACGTGTGCATGGCGGTAGTAAGGTCTTCTGAACGACGGTTCGGAGTCTTGTTAGTGCTGAACAGACAACCTTTTAGCGCGGATATCGACGTAAGCCGGACCATGACCTTCCTTGGATACATAGCAGGGGCGATGATAGAACGGCAACGTGCTGACGAAGTGTTCGACCGCCTCTTGGTGTCCGAGGAGAAAAGCAGGATAGCAGCGGAAATCCATGACAGCGTCTCGCAGAGTCTTTTCTCGCTAGTCTACGGCCTGCAGGGGGCGATAAGCACTTTGCGGGCTGGCAAAACCAAGGAGGCGCTCGAAACCTTGGAAACCCTGCGTGAAGTGGCGAGCTCGGTATCTAGGGAGATCAGGGCATCCATCCACCAGCTGTCGCCAAGCGACGCCCACAAGACATGGCTCACCGCAATCCGGTCTTATCTCGATGATACCAGTGAGCTTTATAGCGTACAGACCAGCCTGCAGGTTACCGGCTCTGAAGACAACTTGAGTCCGGCATTAAGTCGCGCAGTTTACCGGATGGTACGCGAGGGAGTAAGCAACGCCGCACGGCACGGCAGGGGGTCTCACATTGATGTCTCTCTGGCGTGTTCGCCGAGTCAGACCTTATTGAAGATCTCTGATGACGGGTGCGGGTTTCAAGTGCCCATCAACCTAGCATATAGGCCCACCACCGGGCCTACCCATAGCGGTCTTGGTCTACTGAATATGAACCAACTAGCGCGGGCCTTTGATGGCTCGCTTCGCATCGACAGCAGTCCAGGAAAGGGAACCAGACTCATGATTCGCATCCCTGATCGGCAGATTGAAAGCAAAGGTGAGATAGATGAAACTGCTGCTCGTGGATGATCACCCTCTCGTCGCCCAAGGCCTGAGCGCGGTCCTCCAGCATGAACCGGAGTTCGAGCTCGCCGGGTTCGCGACCACAGGCAAGGAGGCGCTCGCGCATTACGAAATTGTGAAGCCGGACATGTTGCTGGTAGACCTGCGATTACCGGGGGAGTCAGGCTTGGACGTGATTAGGACTTTACGAAAGAAGTATCCGGATGCAAAATGCGTCGTTCTAACCTCGTCCTCGGCGGCCCATGAGGTGAAAGAAGCGATCGGATTGGGTGTGGACGGGTACGTGTTGAAGGATGCTTTGCCAGAAGAACTACTGGAAGCACTGAAAAGGATCGCGGTCGGGCGCAAATACTACGATGCCAAAGCGATGGAAGTCTTTGTGGAGATCGGGGTAAGCGGTGCCGCTCTGCTAAAGGAATTGACGGAACGGGAAATCGAGGTCCTCAAGGAACTGGCCGCGGGCAGGTCTAACAAGCAGATCGCCGGGAAACTGTGGATAGCCGATAGCACGGTGAAGAAGCACATTAGCGCCATTCTTGCGAAACTGAACCTCACCGATAGGACGCAGGCCGCGTTGTTCGCTGTAGAACATGGACTTGGAGCTAACGCGAATGGGCATGGCTAGGGCGTGGAAGACCCTAGAGAACCTGGTCTTGGCGGTCGTCCTTCTTGTAGCCCTGGCTGCAGGGGCCGGCTCGATCATTGTAGGTCGTCCGGTTGCCGCCACTGTCGTGAAGTCGGGCAGCATGTACCCTATATACTCTAGGGGGGACGTCGCTCTCCTGTGGAATTGGCCCGGCAGCATATCCGTGGGAGATGTCATCGTCTTCAAGCCCGCAGAAGGAAGCCTGGCGGGACAATGGACGCTACATCGCGTAGCTGCTGTCGATGAGGACGGGAGGTTCTTCACCAAAGGAGACGCAGCTGAGATAACGGACCAAGAAGCAGGCTTAGCCGGTCCCGTTTCCCGCGACGAAATCGTAGCTAAACCCTTCTTCCTTGGCCGGTTTCCGATCAAAATCCCCAGGCTAGGCTCTCTGGCACTTAGCATCGATAGCAGCAAACAGGGCTTGCAGCGTCAGTTGCTGGTCGTGGCTCTCATAGCACTGGTACTAGTAGCTGCATACGAAGCTTTTCGGCAATCAACCCCACGCCGCAGACGCGAATCCTTGGATTCGCGTATCACATTTGCTACCATTGGCGCTTTCGTGTCCGTCTTGCTGATAGCCATGACGATGCTTCAGACCAGCAGGATTGCCTTCACCTATGAAGTGGGAGAACAACCTGGAGTGGTGACCGGTCAGCCCATCGGAATCGTTACGTACGGGGAGACCATCAACCGAGAACTGTCCAAGTTGGAAAACAAAGGGTTCATGCCCATGGTCCTTTTGGTCACAGAGAACGACGATAACATCACCATCGACGCCGATTTGGAGGTAGTTCGGCCCAGGAGCCAACGCACCGTAAACATGGTGGTTGAAGGACGTGTCGGCGGTAAATTCAACTCCCTCGTACAACTGTCCCTGGTATTCCCACTCCTCCCTCCGTCGCTGATCGGCACATTGGGCCGCACCAACCATTGGCTAGGCGCCCTGGGCGGCTGCGTTATTCCCGGCCTGATCATCATGCTATTCGGCTTCCTAGAGCCGAGCGCCAGGAGAAGGACAGCACGGGACTTGAGACGGCTAAGGCAGAAGGCTGCAGGTATTTTGGATAGGTCACTCTAGCACAGTCTTCCAATTCACCGCATATCCCACACGCTACGATTCCTGCTTGCCCCCGAAGCGGGTTACGGCGTAGCTGGCGGCGGCACCGCCTACAAACAGGAAGATGTCCAAAGCCAGGCCCCAGCCGCTTCTAAAGCCCGGGAATACCATGGCCATCGATCCCATCAGAAATCCAAGCACCGAGTAATAGGCGAGTCCCCGGCATCTTCGAAACATACACTCGACAAACCTCACGATCACCAAGCCTGTCACAACGAATCCGCAACCCAAGAGGAATAGAATGCGCAGATCCAGGGACGTTAGGGCAGCCAGCAGATCCTGATAGGCACCAAGATGGATCAGGATGAAGGAGGAACTAACCCCCGGGATAATCGTACCTATCGCGACTACGGCACCATACAAAACGATGTTTCCGGGACTGAACGCAGTCTCACCGGATTGTCCGGGAGCCCAAGCCGAAATCTGGCTAACCCAGACCACTGCGGCGAGAGCTAGAGGAACGGCTGCTAGGTGGGTTAGCCGAAACCCGTCCCGGTTCGCTTCCTTAACTAGGGAAGGTACGCCGCCTGCGACCAAACCGAGGAACACGTACAAGACAGTGAACCCCGCCCTTCCCATCAGCTCTTGCATGACGCGGCTGAACAGGAGCATTCCGATTCCAGCTCCGAGTGCGAGAGGCGCGAGGAACACGACGCTTCTTCGAAACTCCTCACGGACATTGACAATGGCGATAATGGCCCGCTCATAAACACCCGTCGTCGCCGCGATGACCCCACCGCTTAGCCCGGGAGTGATCGACGCGATGCCGATGGCCAATCCGAGGAGTGTCCGCTTAACAAAGTCTCTGCCGAAGACCATCTGTCTCAATCGACCCAACTTCATCTAGATGCCTTCTTCCATGGAGAGGCGTGCGCTAAAGCACGGTGCACGCAAGATGATCCTAACATATGTGAACGAAGTTGGCCTTCGCAGTGGGCGCACTCCAGGCGAAAACAGAAGACCGCCGGTCTCCCGGCGGTCCCATTATCCGACTGACTGCGACCCGACTGCAGACTAGCTGTCCGCTCCGTTGTCCGGCACAGGCGCCACACGTGGAGCCTTCGGCTCTCGCAGAGTCCCCTTACTCCCAACGTCCTTAGTCTCAGAAGCCGCGCCCCGCTCAGTCTTGCCCTTAAGCTCGGTCTCAACCTCGGCTTCCGGTAACGGCTTCCCTGCAAACAGCGCCTCCAGTTCTTCACCCTTCAGGGTCTCATGCTCTAGAAGGGCCTCTGCCATAGCATTGAGCGAATCCCTCTTCTTCTCGAGCATCGCCATGGCCTTCGAGTAGCAATCTTGGATGATGCTCCGCTCTTCCTCGTCAATCGCGGCGGCTACTTCCTCTGAGAAGTTCCTCTCCCGTCCTATATCTCTGCCCAAGAACACCTGGCCCTCCTTGCGACCGAAAGTCAAGGGACCGAGCTTCTCGGACATACCGAACTCCATTATCATACGCCGAGCCAGACCGGTCGCCACGTCAAGGTCGTTGGCAGCGCCGCTTGATACGTCCTCGAACACCAGGTCTTCAGCAGCACGCCCCGCCAGTGTTGCTGTGATTCTGTCGAGTATCTGAGACTTGGTGACCAAATATCTGTCCTCGATTGGCAACTGCAAGGTATAACCTAAAGCCGCTCCGCGGGACACAATGGTCACTTCATGGACCGGATCCGCATTAGGCAACTCGTTGGCCACCAAAGCATGAGCGGCCTCGTGGAAAGCGATTATGCGCTTTTCCTTGGGGTTTAGGAGCCTGGACTTCTTCCTCGGCCCCGCAACTACCCTGTGAGTGGCCTCTTCAAGTTCTTCCATGCCAATTCTGCGCTTCCTATGCCTGGCCGTAAGGATGGCGCCCTCGTTGACCACGTTCTCTAAATCCGCGGGGGTGAATCCTGCCGTGCCCTTGGCGACCACTTCTAGGTCAATTTCCTTGGACAAAGGCTTGCCCCGAGTATGAATCTTCAAAATATCGACTCTTGCCTTCAAGTCAGGCTTATCCAAGATGACTTGACGATCGAAACGTCCCGGACGGAGCAGAGCCGAGTCTAGGATGTCCGGCCTGTTGGTGGCGGCCATCACAATGATGCCTTGATTGGTGCTGAAACCGTCCATCTCGACCAAGAGCTGATTTAAGGTCTGCTCTCTTTCATCGTGTCCGCCGCCCATTCCGGCGCCCCTCATACGGCCGACCGCGTCGATCTCATCTATGAACACAATTGCGGGCGCGCGCTTCTTGGCCTGCTCAAACAGATCCCTCACTCTTGCTGCGCCTACACCGACGAACATCTCTACGAAATCAGAGCCGCTGATGGAGAGGAACGGAACTCCCGCTTCCCCCGCAACCGCTCTGGCAAGGTAGGTCTTACCTGTTCCCGGAGCTCCAAATAAAAGGACTCCCTTGGGAATTCGCGCCCCTATTTCCGCATATTTCTTGCCGTGCTTCAGGAAGTCCACTACTTCCTGGAGTTCTTCCTTGGCTTCCTCGCAACCGGCCACGTCCTGGAAGGTGACCTTCTCGTGGACGTCCGACTGCAACCTAGCCCTAGACTTGCCAAACTGCATTACTTGCTTACCGCCGCCTTGAGTCTGCTGCATCATGTAGAAGAACAAGGCAACCATGATAAGGACAGGAATCAGGCTTGACAACAACGTCATCCACCACGGAGGGCTAGGGGGCAGTTCGAACCTCACTACGGCGCCGGACGCAACCAATTTGCCGTACAAGTCGGTGTCCCCTGGGACTATGGTGCTAAACTCGGTCCCATCTTTCAGCGTTCCTTCAACTGTGATCTCATCGATTATCCTGACAGATGCCACTCTGCCGGTCTCGACGTATCCGAGGAACGTATTGTAATCAAGATCAGACTGCTGGGCCGACGGAGTAAATATATCGGCCAGCGAAATCATGACAAAAATTAAGAGCGCATATATCGCTAAACTGCGCCATATTTTGCTGTTCATGTCATCGCCCCCTTCTTACTACGAATAAACCCGACCAAGGGTCGGGCGAGACCACTAAAGCGTAGCACAACAGCCGCTACGCCGCAAGTCAGGTCGTATCTCCGCCCGGACCAGGCGAAGGCTGTCCCGATTAAGCCTGCACTTCTCGCTTAATCGGAGCCCCCCTACCCAGATAATATCGCTGTCGTCAGTCAATAAAGGAACCAAACCCCGATAAAACCGAGGTAACCTTCGTGTCACAAAGAAGTCTTGCAGCTTCTGTGATTTCCCATTCATCCCCAAAGGAGAAAATCGATCCCCGCATTTCCAGGTGCGCAAACGAAGGGATCCTCCAATTTCATTGTAGTCCATGTAGACTATCGGTTCTAGATAGAGATCGTATCCAGGCGTGTAAACTGGCGATTCAACTTGTCCCCTCATGGCCATACTCTTGGCCCTCTCCGCCTCATTGCCTTCGACTAAGCGAAGGATGAGAGTAATGCCCAGTTCCGGAACAGGAATGGCAACTTCGGGATGACGCGCCGCTATCGGATCGTTCTCGCCATCAGTAAGCCCACCGCTGCGCTCGCCGCTGTCCTTATGGCTGTTACCGCGACCCCGGTCATCTCCTAAGCTCGGCAACGGGATGTCAACTTCAACCGCCACAGGGCTAAACCGCAAAAACCCCGCATGCCGATGCACAGCGACGCCCCCGGGCAACGATACAGAAGAAAGTCCGGCAGCCCCCGCTCCCACTATCAAATCTCTCACGTGGCTAAGCGCCAGGCTTGCGGTCGACCGCGCGCACTCCTGCCACGCCTTCTCCAATACCCTTGACGAAATGGCAGTAGGCATTGTTCCGAGCAGTTTCTCGCTAACCGAGGTCACTCGTCCCTCTTTATTGGAGATCTGCTTAAAGGCGGCCTCTGCGTGATCGTTAAAGTAGTCAGTGTCCCAGCGCAACACCGAAGCGGTTGTCGCCAAAGTCTGTATTAATGAGGGATTAAACGATTCCGCCAAAGCCGGAAGCGCCTCGTACCGTATGCGGTTTCTTGTATATTGCAGATCCAGGTTATAGACGTCGGTGATGGTCGTAAGACCCTGCTTGCGGCAGTAATCCTCGATAGCGTCCCTAGAAACGTCCAACAGCGGACGGATAATATCGCCATTTACCGGCGGAATACCGGCCAGACCTCGGGTTCCGCTCCCCCTCATAAGCCGCATAAAAACTGTCTCCGCCTGGTCGTTCAAGTTGTGCCCTAGAGCAATTTTGACAGTATCGGGCGCTCGCGAAGGCCGACTGTCGCTGCGCCACGGGGGGTTCTTAGCGGCCCCGGGCTCGCACTCGGTTCCCTCATCGCGCCGCGGTGATTGCGCCGATGAAACCTCGGGCGTGGCTGTCAACGAAGCCTTCAGCCGTCGAAAGAAGTCATATCTGGCTTTGCGTCCGGCCTCTTCCACACCGATTCCCAGTTCCTTTGCGATTTCGTGAACTTCCGCATGGCCGATGGTACAGGGAATCTCCAAGCGTACCGCGACTTCCTCGACCATAGCGGCATCCCGAGGCGCTTGTTCTCTCATGTGGTGATTGAGGTGGGCGACGTGAGCTGAAAAACCTAGTTCGCCTCTTAAGGAGTTGAGGACATGAAGAAGGCACATTGAATCGGGCCCCCCCGATACCGCTACGATCAGCAGGTCGCCTGGGGCTATCATCCGGTGTCTTTTGATGGTGTCCAAGACCTTCTCCAGAACTTGCTCAGGAACCGGACCCGTAGCGTGCCGCCTATCCGCCGCGCCACTCACCTCCGCACGGTAAGGATACCAGATACATCCACTCGGCGCACATCCATGCAGGCTGGGTGCCGAAGCCGTCAAATATTGACGACTTGCGGCTCCTACACCCCTTCAACCGATATCCCCACCACAGTGATGTCATCCGGCGGACGCCTGGCCCCCTTCGGCCCCTGGCCTAGTAGGGCTTTGACCGAGAACTCCAGACTAGTATCTTTTAGGCGCCGAACCCTGGACACGACGAGATGCTCGGCCCTGGCCGGGATAGGGCTCGACCGGAAAACTCCGTCCGACACGAGAAAAATGACATCTCCGGCCGCTATCGGCTCACTACTGGAATAACAGGGCATCGCGTTAAGGGCTCCCGCCGGTGGGTGCGATCCTCTGACGACCACGACATTGCCATCTTTCTTCCTTATAAATGAAGGCGGCGCCCCAAACTTGTGGAAGTATGCTCGTTCGCTTTCTTGGTCTATCAGCAAGCAGTCTATGGCTATGAAACTGTCGGGGCGGCACGCGAGGAACAGAGCCGAGTTAAGGAAGGATACGCAGGAGTCATAGTCGAGCCCGCAGTCAAGCAGGGATTTCATGAGATCCAAGGTTTCCTTGCTTTGCTTGGCCGCCACTTCCCCTTTACCCATCCCGTCAGCCAGCACCAATAGGGTCTTGCCGGCTCCCATATCGTACTGGGTCCAAAGGTCCCCGGGCTTGGAGGAGCACTCGGCAGGAATGGTCCCTCCCCTGTAACTGATTTTCAGTCTTGACCTTCTGGACTTGCGAACTCTCTTCTCGGCGGGCTTTCCGGACACAAGGAGCCGCGATAGGCATCCGTACTGAAAGGCCAAGCAGGTCTTGGTCTCGTCGTCCATGGAACGAACCCGCTTTTCAAGGCGGTTTAGCTCTTGCCAATGGTTCATCTCAGCAACCACTTCGCCAAACCGCGCGCACTGATCAGAGAGGGGATTGTCACCGTCCGCAGATGTCAAACGCCCGGTAACGGCCATTCTCCTCATCAGGTCGGAGAAGGCCTCAAAGGTGTCTCCGAAACGCTGCTCCCAGCACACTTGCTGCCCGTCGCATTGCTGACAGACGCGCTCGGCGACCTGTCTCACGAGGGCGGGGTCCACAACGGGCATCGGGCTCTCACCAGAGCCGGAATCATCTTGATCCGAGCGCAAGCCGTCGCGGGGCGAAGCAACGGCTCCGACGTGAGTCGATACAGCCTGCGAGAACATGGATGCGATTTCCGTAAGGGCATGTGCAACCGCTGCTGCCCTAAGTTTCACCGATTCGATATCGGCTCTGATGGGCCTCTCGGAAATGCGGTCCCCCCCTTGCTCCGACCTGGCAGCGATCGGTTTTGCCGGGAACAAACCCGGAAAGGCCTGCGTAAGTCGTCTGAGCATGCGCGGTGTCACAAACATCAGCGGGATACACGCTATGACTTGCTCGACTAACCTAATAGTCACTTCGCCCGGAGATGCCGCATAAAGGGACAGCAAGAGTCCCGAAGAGAGATATCCTAGGATGGCTTCTATCCTGCCAAACCATCCGCCCACTCCGGCCAAGAGCCCTGATATCCCGAGGAGCCCAAATACGATCGGCTGATGGCCGCCGGCTAGGGATAGGACTAACCCGCCGGATAAGCCCGCAATGGCACCCCCGCCGGGTCCTCCCGCGTAAGCCACAACCAAGGCCGAACCCATCACCGCGACAGTCTCAAGCCCGATACCCCAGGCTGAAACTCCATGCAGGCCTCCCAAGGATAACAGCACTATCACAAGGAGGGCTTCGGCTCTCCTCTCTTCGCCATGAGTTGCCTTGGTCACCTGAAACGCGCCACGGATTAGGAGAGTGACGACGACGGCGCAAAGACCCTCTAACAAGGCGGTTAAGTAAGTGTAGGTGGTAGGCGCCGCAGTCAGGGCAATTAGGGACGCACCCCGCGAGACGGCGACTACTCCCCCGCAAAGGAAGGAATCCACCAGATTGGAGGATGTCTGGTCTTTGGGAGTTCTAAGGAGGAACGCCAATTGTAATAAGGCCAGAGCGTGATAGCCGGATACGTCCAGACGCCCCAGGGTCGTACTGCCCAGCAAGGCGGCGATCCCGCAGATCGTCGAAACCACGCCGCCCAGCGGCCTACACCCTGCGAAAACAGCTGGCGCAAACGGAGATAGACTGTCGGCAAGCATAGTTCTTCCTAGCAGAAAGGAAAGAGCGGTCCTAAGCCAAAACGTCCTATCCAGCTTGAGCCCACGAGATGTCAACTTCTCTTGCAGAAGCGTGAGGAGTCTCAAAACGGGTACCCCCTTAATGGCTGCTCCTGATGACTGCCACTAGCGGCTGCGCGGTTTCTCTCGACGACCGTGCCCAACTTGTGCGCAGTGCTGCCTCCTACTGCTGCGCAGCGGATGTCCCAGCGACCGTAGCTAGCGCCATTCCTGGCAGCTGCCCCCCTTGGCGTGGGTTTTTTTCCATTTTATCCCTACTACCCTGCAGGCATTGTCGGGGCTTGTCCTCACCCTGAGACTTCGGTTGTCGAAGATGGAGATGTCGCTATAGACAGGAATCGGCAAATCGTGCAATCGTTTTGGTCGACTTAGGCTGCAGTTTGAAGCATTAGGCGGTTGTCACGGTTGGATTTGCAGCATTGGACCGTGATGATGAAGAGAAAGTCGCCGTTGGACTTGTCTCATGCTACGATTTGCAGCATTGGACTGTGATGATGAAGAGAAA
>DAIRWA010000035.1:0-12133 GCA_036802545.1 Bacillota bacterium
GGGCGGCATCGCTTTGTCCTGGTCGCCTTCCGCCTTATATGCCGCCCATCTGGCTGCAAAGGAGACCACGCCGGACAAAGCGATGCCGCCCCACAACGCCAGGCTTTCAGGGGACAACAGTCTGCGATACAGAACTAGGATCAGACTCCCAACCAAGGCAGCCACAAGACCTATGGCCGGCACAGTCTTTCGTGGAAGCATGATGAGTCTGCCTAGGTCTTGAAACAAGGCCATACCCTTAGCTGGGACTCTGTCTGCCTCTGACTTCACAGGCAAGATACCGCCAATTATAGCCAGGAGGGCCGAACTGACGCTTTCTGTCCGTTCCGGGCCGGGTTCTTCCAAAGTAAGTGGGTCACGAACCACCAGTCTGTCGCCGCTCGGAAATCCTATGGTAATGGACAGGATCCCATTGGTTTCAAGAACGCCGTTTTCGTAGGGGAAAAAGGTGAACCCCAGGACCGATTCGACAGACCTTCCCGGCGGCCCGCTTGCGGCCGTCACATACCAGGTCGAATCGTTGGGCCTTGCCACGTGTGAGCGCAGGCCGGCTTCTCTGACAGCGTTATCTGTGATGCCGATCGTTTCCGCATCCACAAGGTTGTTGGGGACTACAGGCAGGTACGCTGAGGAATACATGTCCGCCAGGACAAGGGCCGCCTTGATGCGTACGCCCTTAGCGGCAAGCGACTCAAGGAGAGCTTCCGTCCCCGCTCCCAACTGGTAGTGTCCCGAGACTAGGGCTAGCGCTATTGATGATCTTTGCGTTTCCTCCAATTCCGACGCCAAGTGCAGAAGCGCCGCGCTTGCCTCAGTAGTGTAGGGCCTGGTTATGGGAAATTGGACATCGTCAGAGATCACGGTATCGTACGGGGCTAGGATCAGTAAGTCAACCGCGTCAGGATTTGCCCCGGACCCAAGCGTCACCAGGTTTTGGCCCGAGACGCGCACGTAGGTCATTTCCCGCCCGTTCTTGTGCGAGGATTTCATCACTGCGCTGTAGTCTTCCAGAGAGGGAGCCCAGCCGTGTTCAGTCAAGAACGCCGCGGCAAAAGACAAGAACTGCCCAGACTCATAAGACGAGGTCTTCCTGTCCGGGAAACGCGAGACGATCTCGCGACGAAGGGCCGAGAACGCCCGGTCGGAATCCTGGGCTTGCGCAGACGCCTTCCCAGGCAGAATGACGACGATGGAAAGGACGATCACGAAGCCCATCAAGGTTAGTAATGGTTTCAGTGCTTTTTTGCAGGAGCGCTTTCCCATTCTCGGCTCACTCTCCATAGGCATGACCGTCTCCTACCGTTTGCGCCTGCTCATAAACGGTCTGATAGTCATCCAAGCTCTGTGGATACCGGCAAAGAGCCCAAGGATGAGCCCTATGCTCGTGAATATACCTCGACCCGTCTTGCGGTCGAGCCAGACTCCGATCCAAAGTCCGGCCATCGTCATGACGAATAGGGAAAAGCCCAGACCGAAAAGTACGCCTATGCGCATGTAGGAGTCTCGGCGCTCGCCCATTCCAGACGCCTCCCAACGATAGCGGTTCAGTAGCCGGGAGCTTAGACCGGCCTAATAGAAAGTATATATGTCGGAGCCATCGGGAACACCTTCTTGTTAGGCCTTATCATCTGCCTCTTTGAACGGGGTTTGTCACGCTCCGGGTCAAGCGGCGGCGCGCAGAAGTTTTGTGCAGAAGGTATTGTAGCATCGAAAGCAGAAGCATGTGGCGGTCAGTCCCGCTATTCGGGAAATGCGCGATGATATGGAGGTTACCCAATGAGATTGTCAAGCCTTGCGAAATCGATCAGCCCATCGCCAACGCTGGCGCTGGACGCCAAGACCAAGAAGCTCAAGAGTGAAGGTGTGGACATCATCAGTTTCGGAGTAGGAGAGCCTGACTTTGATACGCCTTCTCACATAAAAGAGGCAGCCATTAGTGCGATTGAGTCGGGCTTCACCAAGTATACCCCTTCAGCGGGTATTCCTGAGCTGCGTGAGGCTATCTGTCGTAAGTTCAAAGAGGATAACGGCCTGGAATACAAGATGGGCGATGTGCTCGTGTCGGCGGGTGCGAAACATTCGATTTTCAACGCGGTGCTGGCCATGTGCGACCGAGGCGACGAAGTCCTTGTTCCCGCTCCATACTGGGTCAGCTACCCCGAAATGGTCAAATTGGCGGGAGGGACGCCCGTTTTTGTGCCCGCCGGAATCGAGTCGGATTTCAAAGTGAAGCCTTGCGCCTTGGAGACGGCCATCACCCCTCGGACTTCGTTGATTATCCTGAACTCGCCGTCTAACCCGTCCGGAGCCGTCTACACCGAAGAAGAGTTGCGCGCTCTCGCTGAAGTTTGCTCGAAGCACAACGTGGCCATCATCTCCGATGAAATATACGAGAAACTGATCTACGAGGGGCAGCACGTTTCGATTGCGTCCCTTTCGCCGGAGATCAAAGCGATGACGGTTACCGTTAACGGGGTGTCAAAATCTTACGCCATGACAGGCTGGCGAATTGGCTACGCCGCGGGACCGTCTCATGTCATCGCCGCCATGGGCAACATCCAAAGCCACTCCACTTCCAATGCCGCGTCCATTTCGCAGAAGGCAGCTCTAGCGGGTTTGACAGGTTCCCAGGAGCCTTTGGATATGATGCGCGTCGAGTTCAAGAAGCGTCGCGATTTCATGGTCAAGCGGATGAACGAAATGCCCGGAGTCAAGTGCCTGACCCCTCCGGGAGCTTTTTACGTGTATCCTGACGTTTCTTCCTTAATAGGCAAGAAAGTCTGCAATAGGTTAGTGTCCAGCGATGCTGAACTGGCCGAGGTGCTGCTTGACGAAGCGAAGGTAGCTGTGGTGCCCGGGAATGCTTTTGGCACCGAAGGGAACCTGAGGCTATCTTACGCCACCTCCATGGAATTGATTGCCGAGGGCCTGAACCGAATGGAAAAGGCTCTTAATACATTGTCGTAAGCGTCTTTAAGTATGAGTGTTTTTCTGAAAGCATTCGGTCCATAGGACTTTATGTAGGTGAATCGTATGGGAACCGAGAGGGGAATAGCGAGTTACAAAGGGAAAAGCGTCGCCGTGGTCGGCTTGGGGAAATCAAACCGGGCTTTGTGTCGTTATCTTATGAGAGAAGGCGCCCACATTACCTGTTTTGACAAGAAGACCGCGGACGAGTTGGGCGATCTGTACGGAAGCTTTGCCTCTCGCGGGGTAGAATGGAGCCTAGGCGAGGATTATTTAAGACCTCTCCCTGGCTTCCGGCATATATTCCTAACTCCCGGGATCAAAAAAAGTCTTCCGGAGATAGCCCAAGCCCGGGCCAACGGAGCCAGGATATCGGGAGAAATTGGCCTCTTCATGGAGCGATGCAAAGCAGAAGTCGCAGGAGTAACAGGAAGCGCCGGGAAGACGACTACAGCGACCCTGGCAGGCCTGATGCTAAGGGAAAGCGGCTTGTGCGTCCCCGTGCATGTAGGGGGGAACATCGGGTCGGTTTTGATAGAGCAGGTAGATGATATTCGGCCTGACGCCCTGGTGGTCTTGGAACTGTCAAGTTTTCAGCTGGAGACGGTCAATCGCAGCCCGCAAGTCTCTCTCATCTTGAATGTAAAGCCCAATCATCTGGACATACACGATTCGTACGAAGAGTACGTGTCCGCCAAAGCCAACATCCTGAGGCATCAACGTCCCTGGGATTGGTGTGTGATAAACTTTGATGACCCGGTGGTCAGAGGACTGGGTGACATGCGCTCTGGGAACTTGTGTGGATTTACGTTGGACGGAGCCGAGGCCGCGAACCGCGGCGCCGCGGCATGGCTTGACTCCGATGAGCTGAAGTTGCGGCTACCGGGGTTGTCACGGGGCAAGGGCCGGTGGGATACTCCGACCATAATCGCCCGTCGCCAAGACTTTTTGGTGCCCGGACTACACAACGTGTCCAACGCTTTGGGCGCCGCTCTTCTAGCGGCCCTCATGGGAGGGACTCCGGAAGGCATTGGCCGTGCCATTCGGTCGTTCAAAGGGGTTCCGCACCGTATTGAGTTCGTCCGTGAAGTAGAAGGGATCCGCTACTACAATGATTCTATCGCGACTGCGCCTGATAGAACGGAGGCGCTGCTTAAGGCGATAACCGAACCTCTCGTGCTAATCCTTGGCGGCTACGACAAGGGAATTCCCTTTGACAGACTGGCAGAGAAGATCATCGATAGAGGGTGTCAGATAGTGACCTTGGGCGCGACCGCCCCTGTAATTGAGACGGCCCTGCATGAAGCGTGGAGGCGGGCCGGCGGAGTGGGCGACGGGGCGTACTCAGGAGTCATTCGGGTAAGCACCCTTGAGGAGGCTGTAAAAGCGGCGTCAGCCATTGCGCGGCGTGGGTGGTCGGTTGCCCTGTCCCCCGCGTGCGCCAGTTACGATATGTTCTCGGGCTTCGAAGAGCGAGGGCGGATTTTCAAAGAGTTGGTGGCGAGATTGTGATGGGAGAACCTCCATTGACGCCCGAGGATGTTTATCGACTTTTGGCGCCCTTGTATCCTGACGTCAAGTCCAGACTGCTCGAAAACAGCAAGGGAATCCCCATGGATTGTCTGATCGCTACGATTTTGTCCCAAGCCACCAACGACACCTTGAGTTCAATAGCTTTTCAAGGGCTAAAGGAAACCTTCGCTGATTGGGACGAAGTGCTTTGTTCCGACCAATCTTGTGTGGAACAGGCGATCAAGTCGGGAGGTCTCTACAAGGAGAAGGCCGCGGCTATCAACGGGGTCTTGCGGAAGATTAAGGACGACTTCGGAGAGATCACCTTGGACCCTCTGTTGGAGATGTCGGACGAAGACGCCTTCAAGTACCTGGTTTCACTAAAGGGAGTTGGACCGAAAACTGCAGCTTGCGTGCTGGCGTTTGGTCTGGGTCGTCCGGCTTTTCCAGTGGATACCCATGTCTTGCGCCTTGCTCGCCGGATAGGCTTGGTGCCGCCCACCGCAACCGCCGTAAGGGCGCAGCAGATCTTAGAGGATATTACACCTTCTCACCTTAAGATGCCCCTTCACGTTACCCTCATCGAACATGGGCGTAAGGTGTGCCACGCCAGAAACCCGAGATGCCGGGACTGCCCTCTGTGGGAACAGTGCGTTTGGGAACAGAAAGGTGAAAAAGCCGGGCCTGACAAATAGAAAGCGCCGGCAACAGTACAAAACAGCAGGATACGCCCCGGCAAAGAAGAAGATCCCTAGTGCGGTGGGAGCGGCATTTTGTTGGGCGACGCAAGATCGACTTTGGCTGCGGTGGCGAAAGAACGACTACTTATCCTTGCGTTTGCTTATTTCGGACTCAGAAGCAGAGTCGGTGTTCTGTTTGCGAAGCGCTTTTGCCTGCGTTATGTCGTATTCGGGTTCGTCTTTTAGTTCTGTGTCGCAGTGAGGGCAAGGCCAAGCTTCGTATTGGGTGGCGGCGGTGTATGAAATCTCTTTGCACTTGGGACAGAATTTCCAGGGCAATTCGCTCATCCTCCGTTTATTTGGCTCGGCCTTAATCTTACATCAACCCGACATCGTTTCACATACTTGGAGGCCAGAATTGGGATGAACTTCACACATCTTCATGTTCACACAGAATACAGTCTGCTAGACGGGGCTACGAGGATCAAGGAAACTTGCGCCTTGGCCAGAAAAATGGGCATGGATTCGCTTGCCATAACAGATCACGGCAATATGCACGGGGCCATTGCTTTTCATGAGGCCTGCGAGGCCAATGGAATAAAACCGATCATTGGCTGTGAAGTCTATGTGGCGCGAGAATCCAGGCTTAAGAAAAGCGAGGGTACCAATGACCGGCCTTATCACCTCGTCTTGCTAGCCGAGACAGACCGGGGGTACAAGAACCTGCTGAAAGTCGTGTCTCGCGGGTATCTCGAAGGGTTTTACTACAAGCCGAGAGTGGATCTCGAGGTCTTATCCGAGCATTCAGAGGGGCTCTTGGCTTTGACGGCGTGTGTCGAAGGTGAGGTTCCGCATCACCTGGGACTGGGCGACCAGAAACGGGCTCAACAAGCTTTGGGCAGATACCTTGACGTCTTTGGAAAGGACAACCTGTACATTGAGGTTCAACGAAATGGGGTGCCCGGGCAGGAGCAAGTAAACCGAGCCTTGGCCGACATGGCCAAGAGAAATGGACTTCCGCTGGTTGCTACCAACGACTGTCACTATATCACCAGAGATGACGCGAAGTACCACGACGTACTGCTTGCCATCCAGACCGGCACCAACATCAAGGACCCTAAGAGACTCAGGTTTAGCGGAAGCGACTTCTACTTGAGGTCCCCTGACGAGATGAGCGAGCTCTTTAAGGATGTGCCGCATGCGGTGGCCAACACGCTAAGGATTGCGCGAAGATGCAACGCCGGCCCCGGTCTTGGTCAGATTCACCTGCCGGAGTTTCCACTAGAGCCTGGCGAATCGGCCGAATCTCGCCTTCGGCAGATGGCTTTAGGCGGTCTTCGGAAGAGGCTGGGGGGCAGAAACGATGGCGTTCGCGACGAGAGGCTGGAATATGAGCTTGCGATGATAGAGAAAATGGGGTACTCATCATATTTTCTCATAGTCAGCGATTTTGTGGATTACGCCAAGCGAAGCGGCATCGCGGTAGGCCCCGGAAGGGGCTCGGCGGCGGGAAGCCTGGTAGCTTACGCGCTTGGCATTACCAATATCGATCCTATCGAATACGAATTGGTGTTCGAACGATTTCTGAATCCTGAAAGGGTCAGCATGCCCGACATCGATATCGACTTTCAGGACGACCGCCGGGACGAAGTCATCGAGTACGTCAAGAGGAAGTACGGTGAAGACAGAGTCGCGCAGATCATCACTTTTGGAACAATGGCGGCGCGAGGAGCGGTGAGAGACGTAGGTCGTGCCATGGCGGTGCCTTACTCGGAGGTGGATCGCATAGCCAAGATGATACCCCAACAAGTTGGCATGACCATTGATAAGGCTATCGAGATGGTACCGGCCTTACGGGAAGTGCAGTCTCGTCCGGAGGCTAAGGATCTCTTGGAGACCGCGAGGAAACTTGAAGGTATGCCCAGGCATTCCTCAACCCATGCGGCCGGTATCGTGATCGGTAAAGGTCCGTTGTGGGACTATGTTCCGCTTGCCAGGGCGCAGGAAGGCGGCGTGGTCACCCAGTATCCAATGGAAGATCTAGAGGCTTTAGGGCTTCTGAAGATGGACTTTCTGGCCCTTAGGACTCTTACGGTGATACAGAAGACCGGCGACATAATCCATATGAACGGAGACGTCGGGTTCAAGTTGGAGGAAATCCCCCTGGATGACCGCGAGACATTCGCCATGCTGTCTAGGGGTGAAGCTATAGGTATCTTTCAACTTGAGGCATCTTGGGTAAGAGATTTTCTGAAGGAGATGAAACCCGGGAGACTTCAAGATATCATCGCTACGGTAGCTCTCTGTCGTCCCGGCCCAATGGAGCAGATCCCGGAGTTCCTCGGATCGCGGACGGGGACTCCTCATTACCTTCACCCGGTGCTGAAGCCGGTGCTAGAGGAAACCCACGGAGTACTTGTATACCAAGAGCAAATCCTTAGGGTGGCCCATGTAGTGGCGGGATTCTCCTTAGGCGAAGCCGATATCTTGAGGCGCGCGGTCGGTAAGAAGAAGAAGGAACTGCTTGACCAGATGGAGGACAGGTTTCTTAAGGGCGCATCTCATAAGGGGATCCCGGTACAAACAGCCAGGGCGATCTACGACCTTATCCAAAAGTTCGCCAACTACGGATTCAGCAAGAACCACGCCGCTCCATACGCTCTGATCGCATATCAGACCGCATATCTGAAAGCTAATCATGCTAAGGCTTTCATGGCGGCCCTGTTGTCGTCTGTAGCGGGAATTCAGGGGAAGGTTGGTCTCTACCTGGAGGAAGCCAAGAGGCTCGGGCTATCTGTTCTTGGACCGTCCGTGAACAAGAGCAGCGTGGAATTCTCTGTCGAAGGACAGGGTATCCGTTTCGGCTTGGGAAGCATAAAGAATGTGGGCGGGCACTTGGCGTCGGCGATAGTGGATGAACGCGAAAATGGGGGGGCCTACGGTTCGTTGGCCGAGTTGGCAATGAGGATCGAAGGGCGGTATCTGAACAAGAAGGGGCTTGAAAGCCTAATCCAGAGCGGGGCTTGCGATGACCTGGGCACTCGTTATGCCAATCTTGAGGGAATGGACGGCGCATTACGCATGAGGAACTTGAGCTCCGAAAACCAGCCGTCACTATTCGATGAGATACCGGCACAGCCGGTTCTTCTCCAGGCCGGACTTTTCGGGGACGAACCGAGTAGAGCGCGAGTCTCTTCATCAGAGGAAATTGCTCTTGATGTGCGACTTCAGTGGGAGAGAGAGCTCTTGGGCATGTATTTCAGCGGTCACCCGCTGTCCAAATATAAAGAACTTCTGCGGGAGAAGACCACGCCTATACCCGATTTGGAATTCGTTCATGATGGACGGGACGCTGTAATCGGAGGGCGAGTCTCGTCGCTTAAGAAAGTCGTCACTCGCTCGGGAGAAGAAATGGCCTTTGTGAACATAGAGGACGATTATGACACAATTGAGGTCATTGTCTTCCCCAGGACGTGGCAAAAATATAGAAGCCTTCTTGTCAAGGAAAAGGTCGTTTTGGTGCGAGGGAGCCTGGAGGAGCAAGAGGAAGCGCGTCGAATACTGGCAAGGGAAGTATTGGAAGCGGATTTGCTTGTCGTATCAGGCCATAATCCGTAATGGATAATAGTCCATGAAAGGAAGGGAGGAAAGCCCACCGGTCCCTACCCTGGGACGCTGGGCCTGCCTGTGTGGACTGTAGTCTACGTTGCGTCAGGATGGAAAGAGGCTGAACACATAAGGAACAGGCTGGCCAAAGACGGACTTTTGGTCATGCTGCGAGGTTGCGGGTCTGATTCGGACCGCTTTTCAAAGCAGGTTGAGCTGCTCGTTCCCGAGATAGAAATTGACGAAGCCCACTCCATACTCATGCAGATGGTGGGAACGGTAAGGGCATAGCCTATGAAGACAGGGGTCTTAACCAGCGGGGGCGATGCCCCCGGGATGAACGCGGCGATACGAGCGGTTGTCAGGCGAGGCAGTTCTCTAGGCCTGACCGTATACGGAATACGCCGTGGGTTTGACGGGTTGCTGGATGGTGATTTCCACCCGATGGGTGTTGAGTCGGTTGGAGACATCATCCACCGGGGTGGCACCATACTACACACGGCGAGGGCGGACAGGTTTCGCCTTGCCGAAGGCCAGGATTTGGCCGCTGCCCGCCTTCGAGGCGCCGGCATTGACGGATTGGTCGTAATAGGCGGCGAAGGCAGCTTCAAAGGCATGATTGAACTCTGCAAACGTGGCGTTAAGGCAGTAGGCGTTCCGGCTACCATCGACAACGACATCCCTTTCACCGATTACTGCATTGGCTTCGACACCGCGCTAAATACCGGAGTTGAGGCCGTCAACCGTCTGCGTGACACTGCCACATCTCATGAGCGAGTGTTTGTGGTTGAGACCATGGGCCGGGAAGCCGGTCACCTCGCATTGGCCGTAGGCGTCGCAGGTGGCGCCGAGAGCATTCTCATCCCCGAGCTTCCGGTGAATATCGACGTGGTCTGCCGGAAGCTGAAACGCGGGTTGGACAGAGGAAAGCTCCACAGCATTATCGTAGTCGCCGAAGGCGCCGGAAGCGGCATGGACGTAGCTAAGCAGATTGAAGAGCGCATGGGAGTGGAGCTTCGGGTCACCATTCTCGGACATGTCCAACGAGGCGGTACTCCTACCGCGTTTGACCGTCTGATTGCCTCCCGTATGGGGGCAGCGGCCGTGAATGCGCTAGCTCGCGACAAGGCAGGCAGTATGGTGGGCATGAGCGGGACTAAGACCATACTCACTCCGATGACTGAAGTCATCACCAATAAGAAAGAGATAGATGTCGAACTATACAACACAGCCGATGATCTGGCGCGATAACAGGCTCGTGGCAGAGACAGTCCAGGGAACCGCGGAAGCGGCGTTTGTCACTCATAAGGGGTTGCACGAGTTGGTTAGCCGGGGAAGCCCGGTTCTCTTGGACGACGGTAGTATCCAACTGGAGGTGCTGGAGATCATTAACGAAATGCATCATTGACGGATGCTGCAAACAGGAGTCTAATGGAGTAAGTTGGGGGAGAAGGGGGTTTTGTGGCTTGGGTGTCTTCCACGGGCTCCTGGCTATCACTTGGCAGCAGGTTGTCATGCTTGGAGTAGGGTTTTTTCTGATTTACCTTGCTATCGTTAAGAAATACGAAGCTGTCCTGCTCTTGCCCATGGGCTTTGGGTGCATCTTGACCAACATTCCGGGTTCTTCAGCGGTGGGAGAACATGGGTTTCTCACTATTCTCTACGACGTGGGCATCGCGACAGAGCTGTTTCCGCTCCTGATTTTCATCGGTATAGGCGCAATGATCGACTTTGGCCCGCTTTTCGAGCAGCCAACAATGTTGTTTTTCGGGGCGGCCGCTCAGTTCGGCATTTATCTGACCATGATCATGGCGTTGCTGGCGGGTTTCACATTGCGCGAGTCGGCAGCTATTGGAATGATCGGTGCCGCGGACGGACCCACATCCATATACGTCGCGAGTCTGTTCGCTCCCAGGCTGCTTGCGCCCATATCAGTCGCGGCGTACTCGTACATGGCCTTGGTGCCCGTGATTCAGCCGCCGGTCATCCGCACTCTGACGACTCCCGAAGAAAGACGAATTCAAATGCAACCTTTGAAGGCGGAGAAAGTCCCAAGGACCGTCTACATATTGTTCCCCATAGTAGTGACGGTGGTTGCGGGACTAATAGCGCCGGCCAGCCTTTCGCTGGTAGGTACCCTTATGTTCGGGAATCTTCTAAGAGAGTCAGGGGTAGTGGATCGCTTGTCAAAGACGGCTCAAAACGAGCTTGCCAACACAGTCTCCCTGCTGCTGGGGATAACCGTAGGTTCCACGATGGTGGCTTCCGAATTCCTGAAGCCTACGACTCTCCTGATATTGGGCGCGGGTCTCCTAGCTTTTATTTTGGATACAGCGTGCGGAGTGATATTCGCCAAACTGGCGAACAAGTTCTTGAAGACCAAGATCAACCCGATGATCGGTGCCTGCGGAATATCCGCGTTCCCAATGTCCGCGAGGGTGGTCCAGCGTATGGCTCAAGAGGAATCGCGGGGCAACTTCGTGCTGATGTACGCGGTGGGCGCCAACGTTGCCGGCCAGATCGCATCGGTAATGGCCGGGGCCGTTATTCTCGCGACTGTGCCCTGAGGGCAGTATTGTAGAGCGCAAGCTTTAGGTGAACCCATATGAGGCGGCCGCTTTCGTCTTTGTGGATGAAAGCGGCCGGATTGCGTATCACGCCATTTACAGCTACTCGTCTTCGCAGTAGATCGGTTCTTCAATAATCCTGAGCCTGGGCGTCATGCGAGTCAATGCCCATATCGCCACGAACAGCCCGCCTGCAAAGGCCAGCCACCACGGGAGCTTCATGAGCGCCGCTAATGGGTTGCAGTCGCGCCGGTTCATCGTGAAACCACCCCCCGGCATTATCATCACTTGTCATCACGTCCGAAGTGACAGAAGTCTTAATCGTCTTGGACTTCGATTGATGACGAGACCTTACAAAGAACTTGTCCTCACGCGACCGTCATTGTGGGTT
Organism: Bacillota bacterium; assembly: GCA_036802545.1. GTDB lineage: Bacteria > Bacillota > Sulfobacillia > Fermentithermobacillales > Fermentithermobacillaceae > DULO01. Next base: position 11,724 of record DAIRWA010000035.1, read on the forward strand.
GTACATCCCGTGTTGTTGCATGTACTGAAAGATGCCTTCGCCGTGTTTCTGTTCATCCTTTTGGATGTGCTGCATTGCCTGACGAACCTCTGGACTAGACGACTCGAAAACGACCGTGTCATAGGTACCCGAGACGTACTTTTCGGTCATTAGCATGTCGTTGAGCATGGCCTCTTCTTCCTTGGAGCCCGATGATTTGCCGCCTGTTAGTTCATCGCTCATCTCAGTCCAGCCCATCTGCTTCATGGTCTGGCGTCCTTCCATGAATTGAGGAGCGGTGTCCTGTGTGTTCTGAGTGCCTCGCTGCTCGTATCCTCGCGGTTGCTGCGTGCCGGGTACCTGACCGCCATACAAAACCCGGCCTGACATGAATGTATCGCCCTGTTGGCTTCCGCTTTGCTGGGTTCTGC
>DAIRWA010000036.1:0-1702 GCA_036802545.1 Bacillota bacterium
GCTCGCGGCAAGCTCCTGGGTTCCCCCCGGAGCTTGCCGCGAGCGTGTCTCGACCTTCTGTGTTGGAAGAGGATTGGGGCATAAGTCCGGTGCTTTACAGTCTGCCTCCGGGAGAAGGGGGACAGGCGGCGACGCTGGGCCTTTTGGCTCCGACGGTGGCCATCTACCATACCCACGCGACCGAATCGTACTTGCCGGAAATCGGGAAGAAGTACGCAGAAGCCGCGTTTACATCTGACACCTCCAGATCAGTCATGAAAGTGGGCGAGTATTTGGTTTCTGAGCTGGAGAACAGGTACCGCATAGCATGCGTCCACTCTAAGACCGTCCACGATTCCGACTCGAGGCTGGGGGCGTACTATCGCTCGGAACAGACAGTCAAGGCTCTTCTGGACAAGTACCCTTCGTTTGGACTTCTGGTGGACATTCACCGGGATAGCCAGCCCAGAGATCTTACGGCAGTCACCATCCGCGGCAAGCCTTACGCAAGGCTGATGCTCGTGGTCGGCACAGACAACCCGAATTGGGTGCAAAACTATGATTTGGCCCGCAGAATCGTAGACTTGCTTGAAGATGCCTATCCGGGTATTTCCCGGGGAATCCTCTATGCGTCCGCCTACTACAATCAGCACTATTCGCCTAAGGCCATCTTGGTGGAGGTCGGGGGAGTGGACAACACCCTGGCCGAATGCCGCAACAGTATGGAAGCCTTAGCCTGGGTCATAGCGTCCTTAACCCTTCCCGCTGCCCCCGCCATGCCATAGCCATGTTGACACTTTGGAGTGTCCCATGCTATGTTGCATCTAGATTAGCACTCTCTGCCTAGGAGTGCTAAAGAAGGGGGTCTACCAGTGACTCTCGACGATAGAAAGGCCCGCGTACTACGAGCGGTTGTAGAGGAGCATATCGAAACCGGTCTGCCTGTAGGCTCTCGGGTAATCGCAAAGAGGTATCCCTTAGGTGTGAGCCCGGCTACCATCAGGAACGAGATGGCCGAACTTGAGGAAACGGGCTATCTCGATAAGCCCCATACGTCCTCTGGGCGGGTCCCGTCAGATAGAGGGTATCGGTTTTACGTTGACCAGTTGATGCCGATCCCGCGTCTTAGCGACGAAGAACTGTCGGCCCTAGAGTCGCTTTTTCGTTCCAGGGCCAAAGATGTCGTTTCTTTGTTGAAAGAGACGGTTCGCATATTATCTGATTCAACTAATTATCTTGGTTTTGTGCTGGGACCCGAGTCCGGCGAGGTTTCTTTTAGTTCGATTCACCTATTGCCGGCTTCCGGCACGAAGGCTCTCTTGGTCATCATCACTGATGTCGGTTACGTTGAGACCTGCTTGGTGGACGCTCCTAACATGACGCTCGGCGAGATGAGATACGTTTCCGACATGCTTACCGGGAACCTGGCGTACGTCAGGTTGGATGAAGTCGCTGACCGGGCAGAGGCGCTTCTTCGAGAAGAAGCCTCAAGGTATTCTAGGATAATTGACCAGGCGGCCGCATTTCTGCGCAGCCTGGTGTCTGAGCCTGACGAAGACCGATTGTTCGTCGGCGGTACGGCGAACCTCTTGAGCCAACCTGAGTTTCGTGACGTGGCGCGGGTAAAAGACCTGCTAAGCGCCATAGAAGACGAGGGCGTGATCCAATACGTTTTGACGAGGGAAGAGCGCCGCGGCGACCCCGTAATCAGCATTGGATCCGA